>JAJRDF010000015.1 GCA_028678555.1 Methanomicrobiales archaeon | reverse complement strand
ATCTCTCCACCCGCTCCAGCCCGCGTTTCAGAGCCTCGGAGACCAGCTTCCCGTCCACCCGGCCCCGGACCTCGGCCATCACGACGCCCATCAGGGGGCCGAGGGCTGCCTTCCCCCGCTCTTTCACGAATCCCTCCCGCTCCTTCAGCACCCGGGCCACGATGGCATCCAGCTCTTCCGGGGTGAGGGTGGCGGCAAGGGAACCCAGCACCTCGGCCTCCGGTTTCCCGGCGGCGAGAGCCGCCAGCAGTTCGGGGACCGCCTCCTTGGCGGCCTTCCCGGTGGAGACGGCCCGCAGGACCGCCAGGTACTGGTCGTCCGTGAGACGGGAGAGGTCGGTTCCCTTCCGGGCCAGTTCGACGGGCGTTGCGATCAGGGCCCGGTGGGCCAGGCGGGGATTGACCCCCTCCGCCACCGCCCGCTCGAAGAGGGGGAGCCGCTCGGAGAAGGCGATCTGGCGGGCCACCCCCGCGTCCAGCCCGAACTCCTTCACGAACCGGCCGGCCCGGTCGGAGAGGAGCTCGGGGACCGGGACCCGGTCCCAGGCAGCCGCATCGACGGTCACCGGCAGAACGTCGGTCTCGGGGTACATCCGCGCTGCCCCGGGGAGGGGCCGCATGTAGGAGGTGGATCCCTCGGGGAGCATCCGCCGGGTCTCCTCGGGCACGCCTTCCAGCGCCATCGCCGCCCGCCGGATCACCTGCTCCGCCGCGCAGGCCGCCTGGTCCGGCGTCCCGGCCACCAGCACCAGGCAGTCCTTCTCCCCGGCGCCGGCCTGCGCCCGGAGGATCTCCACGTCGGCAGCGGTGATGCCGTAGGCCGGGAGCTCGTCCGTGTGGAAGATCCCGCCGACCCCGCACCGCTTCGCGTAGTCGGCCATCTCGCTCCCGAGGCGCCTTCCCGGCTGGATCTCCCGGCCCACGAGGCCGGCGAATCCCCTTAGGGGGACGGCCAGGACCCGGGGGGCCTTTGTGAGGATCCGGGACCCGGTCCGGGCGGCGGTGGCGGTCACGTCCTGCGCTCCGCGTTCCACCGAGGCCCCGCGGGCCCGAAGTTCGTCCCGGATAGCGAGGAGTGACTGCTGGCGCATCACCTCCCGGCGAACCACCTCGGCGATCAGGTCCAGCTCCTGCACCCCCTTGATCTCCACCCGGGCGCCTCCGGCAATCGAGATGTTCACGTCCTGGCGGATGGTTCCAAGGCCCCGCTTCACCCGGCCCGTGGAGCGGAGCACCATGCCAATGTACTCGGCAGTCGCCTGTACCGCTTCGGGCGTGTGCATGTCGGGGGCCGTCGTGATCTCGACGAGAGGAATCCCCAGACGGTCCAGCGAGAAGACCCCCTCCACCACCCGCTGGGCTGCGTCCTCCTCCAGGCAGATCGTCTCGATCCCGGTGCCGTCCGGAAGCCGGCCGGCCAGAGCCACGAGGGCGGTCCGCTGGAACCCGCAGGTGTTGGACCCGTCGATGACCAGCTTGCGCATCGGGTGCACCTGCCGGACCGGGGTCATCCCCATGGTCTTCGCCACCGAAAGCGCGATCTCCAGCGCCTCGGGGTTCAGGGGCTGGGGCGGCTCCTCGTCGTCCTCCACGAGGCAGGTGGTGTCGTAGGTGTAGTAGGTGAACCGGCGGACGTGCTTCAGTTCCTCGAGCGCAGCCCGGTCGATCTCCCCCATCTCGCTCTCCGTCGCCCGGAGGAACCGGGTGAACTCGCCGGAGTGCTCCTTTGTTTCCCGGAGCAGCGTGGGGCACCGGCAGAAGAGTTTCCGCCCGGTATCCAGCTGCTGGTGGATCTCGATCCCGGCGGTGACATACGGGGGGTCAGAGGCCATGGAGGCTCCTCCCCCGGATCTCGCCCCGGAGGTTCTTCCCCATGAGGGCCGCCACCGCGTCGTGGTCGCGGGCCTGGGGGAGGACCCACATCAGTTTCACCAGTGCCACCTCGGGGAGCATGTCCTCCCCCTCGATGACGCCTGCCGCCAGGAGATCGCGGCCGGTGTCATAGACCCGGTCGCAGACCCGGCCATGCAGGCACTGGGAGGTCATCACTACCTCGGTGCCCCCCTCAATCAATGCTTTCAGGGCGGCGACACAGCCGGTGGAGACGTGACCCAGGCCGGTACCGGCCAGGACCAGGCCCCGGTAGCCGGTGAAGGCCCGGATCACGTCGGGGGAGAGGCCGGGGTGGAAGGAGAGGAGCCCGCAGCGCTCCTCCAGCGCGTCGCGGAGCGTGGAAGGGGCGGTACCCCTCCGGACGGCATCCCCGGTGAGGTCCACCTGCAGCGACGGGTACTCCACTGTGCCAAGGGGCGGGATCCCCAGGGACTGGAAGGCATCCCTCCGGGAGGTGTGCATTTTCCGGACCCGGGTGGCCCGGTGGATGATGCACCGATCATCGCTGGTTGTTCCATGCATGACGATGGCCACCTCTCCCAGCGGCGAGACGGCGGCGGCGGCGCTGCAGAGGGCGTTCATGGCATTGTCGCTGCTGGGCCGGTCGGCGGACCGCTGCGCCCCTGCGAAGATGATGGGTATTGGGGTCTCCACCATGAAGGAGACGGCGGCCGCAGAGAACGCCATCGTGTCGGTGCCGTGGGTGACGATGATCCCCTGCACCCCCTTCCCGATCTCCCGGTGGACCGCCCGGGCCAGGTCCTGCCAGAGGGAAGGCGTCATGTTCTCCGAGAGGATTGACGCAATCTGGCTGGTGCGGTACCGGGCGACCGTCCGGAGCTGGGGGATCGCCCGGAGGATGTCCTCGGCCGAGAACTGGCTGGTGACGGCGCCGGTCCGGTAGTCGATCCGGCTCGCGATGGTCCCGCCCGTGGAGATGATGGAGAGCTCGGGAAGGGAAGGGTCCTGGGTGACGGCAGCGCACGGCGGGGCCGCGGCCGGGGCACGGGCGGCGAAGGTGCATTCGCCGGCGGGGACCCCCAGGTTGTACCCGCTGTCCAGCTTGAGGACGGCCATGCCGTCCCGGTCGGTGATATAGGTGGCTTCGCGGTCCCCTCCCGGTCCACGCCAGCGTACCCGGTCGCCGGACCGGAGCCCGGCCGTCATGCCACCAGCTCCCGGGCGTCCGCCAGGAGCTGGGAGAGGGCCTCCTGGATGGCCTTCTCCTGGGAGACCACCCACGCCGAGTCCTGGCGGTGGATCCTCCTCCGCTCCCGGATCGACCGGATGATGGCGTCGGGAGCCGGCCCGCCGGCCGCCTTCCGGGAGGCGATGGCCGTGGGGACGTCCAGGGCCACCGCCACCTCGTCGGCCGTGACCCCGCGCTGGACTAGCGAGATCCCTGCCACTTCCTGGGCGGCCGCCTCCAGGACCCGGAGGTCCAGGCTCCCCCGCCGGACGGCTCTGCCGACGATGGTGTGGGCCGTGCGGAAGGGCAGGTTGTGGGACCGGACCAGCATGTCGGCCAGGTCCGTGGCCGTGGAGAACCCCCGGGCCGCCTCCTGTGCCATCCGTTTCTCGTCGAAGGTGGCGCCCTGGAGGATCCGGGTCAGGAGATCGGTGCTCTCCATGACGGCCGATATCCCCCTCCAGAGGTGGGGTGTCACCTCCTGCAGGTCCCGGTTGTAGGACATGGGGAGACCCTTCACGATGGCGAGGGCGCCGGCGAGGGCCCCCTGCGCCGTACCGGCCTTTGCCCGCAGGATCTCCAGGGTATCCGGGTTTTTCTTCTGGGGCATGATGGAGCTGGAGGAGCAGAAGGCATCGTCCAGGGAGACGAACCCGAAGGCCGGGGTGGACCAGAGGATCAGATCCTCGGCGAGCCGGGAGAGGACGGTCATCAGGATGGCCCCCGCGGAGAGGGTCTCCAGCACGAAGTCCCGGGAGGCCACGGCGTCCATGCTGTTTGAAAGCACCTGGTCAAAGCCCAGCAGGCGGGCGGTCATTTCCCGGTCCACGGGGTAGCCGGTGGAGGCAAAGGCGGCGGCCCCCAGGGGGGAGAGGTTCACGTGGTGGAAGGCGGCGCGGAACCGGTCAAAGTCCCTCCCCAGCGCCTGCTCGTAGGCCAGCAGGTGGTGGGGCAGGGTGGTGGGCTGGGCAGGCTGCAGGTGGGTATAGCCGGGCATCACCGCGTCCCGGTGGGCCTCAGCGAGGGTGAAGAGCACCTCCCGGAGCCGGACCAGGGAGTCCATGGACCGGAGCAGGTCTTCCCGGAGCCGGATCCGGAGACAGGTGGAAACTTCATCATTCCGGGACCGGCCCATGTGGATCCGTCCCCCCGCGTCCTCGCCGGCCCGCTCCATCAGGTACGCCTCCAGGCCTGCGTGGATATCCTCGAACTGCTCGTCAAAGACCTGGTCGGGGAGGCCGTCTTCGTGGAGCTGGAGAAGCACCCGGAGGAGCGCCCGGGTATACTCCGGAGTCATGAGCTTCTGGTGGTGGAGCATCACCAGGTGCGCCATGTCCACGAGAATGTCCGCCTCGCCGATCCACCGGTCCGCCTCCATGGAGGAGAGGTACCGCAGCACCTGCCGGCTCCGTTCGCCCGCGAGGCGCCCCTTCCGAATCTGATCCTTCTTCATCTTGCCTCCTGCCCCCTCACTCCCGCGGGGGGAGATCCCGCATCTCCCGTGCCGGGAGATCCCTTTCGTGCCAGCCCTTCCGGGCCGCTGCCTCGATGGCCTGCTGCATCGATTCGCGGGGCACAATGGTCGCCACGGGCACCTGCACCAGCTGCTCCACCGTGGTGGAGACGATGGGGGCGCAGACGATGCCGATGGCCCCCTCCCGCTCGGCGCGCACGGCGGCCACGATGGCGTCCTCCACGGTATGGACGGCATACTCCCGGACCCGCACGCGGCGGCCGTCGATCTCGGCGGTCCGCTCCTCGATCCCGTCCAGCGTCTGCCGGGCGGCGATGACCCCGATGAACTCCTCGTCGCCGGGCCGGGAATAGTGCCGGATCCCCCGGGCAATGGCCCGGAGGGTGGAGAGGTTCGGGGACCTCCGGCCGTGCAGGATCTTGTAGAGCGAGGACTGGGCTACGCCGCTCCGGTCCGAAAGCTCCTTCACGCTGATCCGCAGATCATGTTTCAGGACGTCGTTGAGCGCGGCCACGAACTCCTCGTCCGACCGGAGGGATGCCCTGACCAGACGGTCGACCGGGTCAAGCTGTACCATCTGCGAAGAGTGATAGGCACAAAAGGAGAAAAGGGTTGCCGGTCGCCACCCCGGTCCGGTATCCGCCGCGGAACACCTCGGCGCGCGGGTGTGGACATTTATAAAGTAAAAACGATACAATTGTATCAAATATATCATATATTGAATACAATGTAACAGATCAACTGACAGGAAAAGAACATTTTTTATACCGCCGGTGTTCACCTCTTTTCCATGCAACTTTCCCGACCACTGGCAGCAGCGATCCTCTGCTGCGCGGTACTGCTCGCCCTCGCGGGCTGCATCACGTCCAACCCCCCGTCGACCCCGGAGGTGGGGATCCTGTACAGCAAGGGGACCGGGCCCATGCCCATGCTCCTTGCCACCGACCAGGTGGACGGCTACATCGCCTGGCAGCCCTTCGTGGAGGTGGCGCCCCTGGCCGGCATCGGCAAGGTGATCGCCTACTCCGCGGATCTGCCCCCCGCAGGGGAGTGGGAGAACCACCCCTGCTGCATCTTCGCGGTCCGATCGGATCTCATGGCCGAGAACCCGGATCTGGTCAATGCGGTGGCCGCGGCTACCATCCTCGCCACCGACTACACCACCCAGCACCCCGATGAGTCGGCGGAGATCGTAGCCGACTGGCTGGCCGGGAAGGGCAACTTCACGTACGGGAACATCTCGGTCTCCTCGGTGGAGGTCCTGAAGCAGGCATTCCCCACCGTGAAGTTCGTGAACGAGCCCACCGAGGCATGGATGGACGGCCAGGTGGAGTTTGTCCATGCGCTGAGGGACTTAAACACCCTCACCGGGTCGCTCGCCAATACCTCCGATACCGAGGTTAAGGCGATACTCTTTGACACGAAGCCCTACTACGATGCCAAAGCCATGATCGATGCCGGGCAGATCACCACGCCACCGAAGGAGACAAAGAAGCTGGGGATCGGGTACCTGATGTCAGACCACGATGCCGCCCTCTTCGTGGCCGTGAAGAACTGGCAGTACTTCAATGACACCTACGGCGTGGCGCTGAAGCCACAGGATCCGACCAAGACCCGGCCGGACATGGTGGACCTGATCGTGAACGGCGAGAAGGTGGCCGAGATCGCGCTGATCCCGGGCGACGCCGGCCCGCAGCTGATGCAGCTCACCGCCACCGACGCGGCACAGTTCGCGTACGTGGGGAACCCGCCTGCAATCGCCGCCATCGACAAGGGCACCCCGGTCAAGATCGTGATGGCCCTGAACCTGGAGGGATCGGGTCTCGTTGCCGCTGAGAACGCGCCGGCCAGTGACTGGCCGACGTTTGTCCAGTGGGCGAAGGACCGGTCTGCGGCAGGAAAGCCTCTCGTGATCGCGGCACCCGGCAAGGGCTCGATCCAGGACGTGATGCTCCGGTACGCGCTGAAAGACAGCGGTTTATCTGTAAGGGAAGTGTAGATCCCGGGAAGATGACCCGGATCCCCACTACAGGGAGGGGAGCCTGAATGCGGCTCCCCCGCCCCCTCCTGCGGTTCCTGCTGCCTCTCCTGATCCTCGTTGCCTGGGCAGTGGCAAGCCACCTCATCGCGAACCCTTACATCCTGCCCACCATCGCATCGGTGCTGGAGGTGCTCCTCCACCCCTTCCAGGACATCCTGGGGAGCGGGTCTCTTGTCGAGAATGCACTGATCTCCATCGGACGCGTTGCACTGGGATTTCTCCTTGGCGCGCTCGTCGCCGTGCCCCTCGGGATCCTCATGGGCCGTTCCGAGGATACAAAGACCTTCTGTGACTCCACCATCGAGCTCCTGCGCCCTGTCCCGCCCCTCGCCTGGGTACCCCTGGCCCTGGCCTGGTTCGGGATCGGTCTCTCCTCCATCGTCTTCATCATCTTCATCGGGGCCTTCTTCCCCATCCTGCTGAACACCATCGATGGTGTCCGGGGGGTCAAGCGGACCTGGGTGGAGGCGGCGGCCACCCTGGGGGCACAGGAACGGCAGATCCTGGTCCGGGTGATCCTGCCCGGCGCCCTGCCCACGATCTGGACCGGCCTCCGGGTGGGATTCGGCATCGCCTGGATGTGTGTCGTGGCTGCCGAGATGCTCCCGGGCACCACGTCGGGCCTCGGGTACCTGATCCTGTACGCATACAACTTCGGCCAGATGCAGGTGATCCTGGCCGGCATGGTGGTGATCGGCCTCATCGGCCTCTCCATCGATTACCTCTTCAAAGAGGTGGAGGGACGGAAATTCGGCTGGAGGGAGCTGGAGCGATGACCGGGAAACGGAGACCGCGGGGGAGCATCCCATGAAGCTGCAGATCAGGGATGTCAGCCGGGATTTCGTCACCGGGGAGGGCGAAGTTGTCCATGCCCTGGAGGGGGTCAGCCTGGAGGTGGGGGAGCGGGAGTGCGTCTGCATCCTGGGCCCCTCGGGATGCGGCAAGACCACGCTCCTCCGGATCGTGGCCGGCCTGGACCAGCCCACATCGGGGAGTGTCTTCATCGATGCGCACCGCATCGACAAGCCATGCCCCAAGCTCGTCATGATCTTCCAGGAGTACTCCCTCTTCCCCTGGCGCACCGTCCGGGAGAACATCGCGTTCGGCCTCGAGATCCAGGGGGTGCCGAAGGAGCAGGTGGCCGGGCCGGTGGAACGGTACCTGGGGCTTGTGGGCCTCGCGGACTTCGGAGGCCATTACCCCTACGAGCTCTCCGGCGGCATGCGGCAGCGGGTGGCCGTGGCCCGGGCGCTGGCCATCGAGCCCGAGGTACTCCTGATGGACGAGCCATTCGGTGCGCTGGATGCCCAGACCCGGAACGTGATGCAGCGGGAGCTCCTCCGGCTCCGGGAGAAGACCCAGAAGACGATCCTCTTTGTCACCCACAGCGTGGACGAGGCGGTCTTTCTGGCCGACCGGATCGTGGTCCTCACCCGGCGGCCGGGGAAGATCCGCGAGATTGTCCCGGTGACCCACTGCGCCCACCCCCGGGACAGGACCTGCCGGGAGTTCGTGGAGATCCGGCGGCACGTCCTGGACCTCATCTCCGAAGGGCGCGGCGACGCCGCCGCCGGTCCGGACGGATAATACAGTGAGAAAATTCGGTTCGAGGGAACATTTGAACTACTGGTGAGACGCTCTCGGGGGCTCCGCTTCCGCTCCGCCCCCGCCGCGTGGGCACCCCCCACCGGTTGATCGGGACCGGTGATCCGTCCCGTTTCGACGACCGACTTGGAGTGACATCCTCATCGGGGGAGGGACCGGGAGGGGGCTGGCCCTCTCCCGCTGAGCAGGGTAAACCACCTGAGCATCCAAACGGTTCCTGTCTTGCCGGGGTAGAGAAGCCGAAGTTTTATTAAACCTTCTCGCCATTTTATAAAGCACGCGAGTCTGATCAGGAGAAGGGAGCCATGGTGCGAAAACCCGCCAGAATGTACCGGAACCTTGCCAAGAAGGCCTATACCAGGCGCGAATACATGGGTGGGGTCCCCGGTTCCAAGATTGTCACGTTCGATATGGGAAACCTGAACCAGGAGTTCCCGCTGGAAATTTCCCTTGTTGCCGAAGAGGGCTGCCAGATCCGGCACACGGCGCTGGAAGCCGCCCGCATCTCCATCAACCGCCGGCTGATGGGGAGCCTGGGCCGGATGAACTTCTACCTGAAGTTCCGGGTCTACCCCCACCACGTGCTCCGGGAGAACAAGCAGGCGACGGGGGCCGGGGCAGACCGGGTCTCCGAAGGGATGCGCCTTGCCTTCGGGAAGGCCGTCGGCACCGCCGCCCGGGTGAAACCCGGCCAGAAGGTCATCTCCCTCTTCACCTTCCACGAGCTGGAGGAGAAGGCCAAGGACGCTCTCCGCCACGGGGCCCACAAGCTTCCCACCCCCTCCCGGCTGGTCTTCGAGGAGCATGAGGTCCACGGCCCCATCACCGGGCCGGTCGCCTTCGTGAGGGAGGAGGAACCGGAGCCGGAGAAGGAGGAGAAGGCCGCCGAGGGAGCCGCCGAGGGGGCCGAGGGAGAGGAGAAGGGAGCCGAGAAGAAGGGAGCCGAGAAGAAGGGAGAGGAGAAGGCGGAAGAGAAGAAGGGGGAGGAGAAGAAGGAAGACCGGAAGGGACGGGAGCACCGGAAGGAGCACCGGAAGGACTGAAATCCCGGTTTTCCCCAGATTTCCTGCAGTCTCACCCCATTCCAGACCTTTTTTACAGGCCTTTCCCGCACCAAGGTTATATACTGTTCTCCCCCATCACCATATGATGCGTGACCCCGGCGATCCCGCCCTTTTCGCCGCCATTGCCCGCGCCACCCGGGATGCCCTCGCAGAGGCGGAGGTGAACCTCCCCCGGGACGTGATCGCTGCGCTGGAGCAGGCCCGTTCCCGGGAGCGGAACCCGGTGGCCCGGGGGGAACTGGACCAGATTCTCGCGAACGTGGCGCTGGCGGCAGAAAGGAATGCACCGCTCTGCCAGGATACCGGGGTCCCCGTCGTGTACGTGACCCTCCCCCCGGAAATCGCCTGTACGTTCTCCCTGTACCGGGCTGTCGAGGAAGGGGTCCGCCGGGCCACGCGGGAGGTGCCGCTGCGGCCCAACGTGGTGGATCCCCTGACCCGGAAGAACACCGGGGACAACACGGGGCCGGGCATCCCGGCGGTCCATGTCCGGCCGGGGAACGAGTTCCGGATCACGGTGCTCCCCAAGGGGGCCGGGGCCGAGAATGTCTCCCGGCTCGGGATGCTCCTCCCCACGGAAGCGGGTACCATCCCCCGGTTCGTGACCGAGACCGTGCTCCTCGCCGGCGGGAGACCCTGCCCGCCGGTGATCCTGGGGGTCGGGATCGGCGGTACCTTTGACGGGGCAGCAGCGCTCGCCAAGGAAGCCCTCCTCCTGCCCATCGACTCGATGGACCAGTACGAGCAGGCGATCTGTGACGCGGTGAACACCCTGGGGATCGGGCCCATGGGCCTGGGCGGCGATACGACGGCCCTGGCTGTGAAGGTGCGGCGGTCAGCGTGCCACACGGCCTCGCTCCCCGTTGCGGTGAATGTCCAGTGCTGGGCGGCCAGGCGGGCGAGCCGGGTGGTGGAGGTGCCGCCGTGAACCTCCGGACACCCCTCGGGGACGAGGTGCTGGACCTCCGTGCCGGCGACCGGGTCACCCTTTCTGGCAAGGTCTACACCGCCCGGGACGAGGCCCACGAGCGGATGCGGCGGGAAGGGATCCCCTTCGATCCCCGGGGAGCTGCCGTGTACCACTGCGGACCCGTGGTGGCGGGGGAACGGATCCTGGCGGCTGGTCCCACCACCTCGGCCCGGATGAATGCATTCACGGGATTTTTACTGGAAGCCGGCGTCCGGGCGATCATTGGCAAGGGGGGCATGTCCCCTGCGGTGAGGGAGCTCCTGCGGGGGAGGGCCGTGTACCTGGCCTTCACCGGCGGGTGCGCTGTTCTCGCCGCATCCCGGATGCGCCTCTCGGGTGTGTACTACCCGGACCTGGGGATGGCGGAAGCGGTCTGGGCCATCGAGCTGGATCACCTCCCCCTTGTGGTGGGGATGGATGCCCATGGGGCCGATCTCTTCGCAGAGGTGGGGGAGAAAGCGAAACTACAATTTCGGAGGTTGTCCAAGAGTACTGAGAAGGAGCCGGCATGAAACTGGTCATCGACGAGGAGCGGTGCAAGGGCTGCAACCTCTGCAAGATGGTCTGCCCGTACCGGATCTTCCAGGAGGGGACGAAATCCAACGAGCGGGGGATCGTGGTCCCCTCGCTGGACCGGCCGGAGCGCTGCCCCAACTGCCGGCTGCAGAAGCTCTACGGGAGGACCCTCTGCGGGGTCTGCCAGATGATCTGCCCGGACCAGGCGATCCGGTGGGACGACGAGGCCCCCCGTGAGCGGCAGAAGGTGGTGATCGAGTATTGACCCGCACTGAATTCCTGCAGGGGAACGTGGCCTGTGCCGAGGGCGCCCTCGCCGCCGGCTGCAGGTTCTTCGGCGGGTATCCCATCACGCCGTCCACTGAAGTGGCCGAGCACATGGCGACCAGGCTCCCGAAGAAGAACGGCGTCTTCATCCAGATGGAGGATGAGATCGCGTCCCTCGCGGCCGTGCTCGGGGCTTCCTGGACCGGGGCGCGGGCCATGACGGCCACCTCGGGGCCGGGCTTCTCCCTGATGATGGAACACGTCGGCTACGCCGTCATGACCGAGACCCCCTGCGTCATCGTGAACATCCAGCGGGGGGGGCCCAGCACCGGCCAGCCCACTCTGGGGGCCCAGGGGGACATGCTCCAGTGCCGGTTCGGATCCCATGGCGACTACAGTGTCATCGCCCTCTCCCCCGCCTCGGTGCAGGAGATGTTCTCCCTGACGGTCAACGCCTTCAACCTGGCGGACCGGTTCCGGGTGCCGGTCTTCCTCATGGCTGACGAGATCATCGGCCACATGCGGGAGCGGTTCACGATCCCGGACGAGGTGGAGATCGTGCCGAGAAGGCCCCTTGAGAAGGGGGCGCTCCCCTTCGCCGCGGGCCCTGACGGCGTGCCCGGCTTCCCTGCCTTCGGCGCCGGCCACGGGGTCCACGTGACGGGCCTCACCCACGACGAGCGGGGCTACCCGCGGGCCACGAGCCCGGATATCCACGAAGCACTCGTCATGCGCCTGGTCCGGAAGGTGGAGTCAGCCCGGCGGGAGATCGCCGACTACCAGGTGGTGAACCCCGGTGCCGAGCGGGTCTTCATCTCCTACGGCGCCCCTGCCCGGACGGTGCAGCAGGTGCTCCATGACCGGAAGGACCCGGCCATCGGCCACCTGCAGCTCCGGATGGTCTGGCCCTTCCCCGAATTCGCCCTCCAGGAGTTCCCGGATGCGAAGGTCTTCCTCTTCCCCGAGATGAACCTGGGACAGGTGGCCCGGGAGGCGGACCGGCACACGGACGTTCCCATGGTGCCCATTCCCCGCCTGGGCGGGGAGCTCCATACCCCTGCGATGCTGGAGGCAGCCCTGGAGGCGCACCCATGACCTTCCGGGACTGGTACCGGGCAGACAGGCTCCCCACCATCTACTGCGCCGGGTGCGGCAACGGCACCGTGATCAACTGCGCGCTGCACGCCGTGGATGCGATGGGATGGAAACAGGAGGAGACGGTCTTTGTCTCGGGGATCGGGTGCTCGTCCCGGGCGCCCGGCTACATTGCCACAGATTCCCTCCACACGACCCACGGGAGGGCGCTCGCATTTGCCACCGGGGTCAAGATGGCCCGGCCGGACCTGCACATGGTGGTCTTCACGGGTGACGGGGACCTGGCCGCCATCGGGGGCAACCACTTCATCCACGCCTGCCGGCGGAACGTGGATATGACGGTGATCTGCATGAACAACTGGATCTACGGGATGACCGGCGGCCAGGGGTCCCCCACCACGCCGGTGGGAGCCCAGTCCACCACCACACCCTATGGTTCCGCAGAGGGCGTCTTTGACATCTCGGAGCTGGCGGTCGCCGCGGGGGCGAACCACGTGGCCCGGTGGACCTCTTACCACGTGAAGGAGCTGACC
>JAJRDF010000121.1 GCA_028678555.1 Methanomicrobiales archaeon | reverse complement strand
TGGATGTCAGGACGTAGGTGTACATGTTGTTGCTCGGGCCCCGCTTGTAGCCGGCCTTGCTGCATGTGTAGGTGGACTTGGCACCCACCGCCAGGTTACCGATGGTCTTCTTGCAGACCGTGCCTGAGACAGCTACGCCGGAGAGGGCCTTGTCACCGGTGTTGGTCACCGTGATGGACCACTTGGCGGTACCGCCACTGTGGACGAACTGTGCTGCCGGGGTGCCCACGATGGAGATGCCCGGGTAGCATGGGATCAGCTTGACCGTGGCGTCGTCAAAGGTGGATGCCTGGGTTCCGAAGGGATCGGTGGCATAGGCAGAGATGACTTTCTTGAAGTCGGCAGTCACGGGACCCTGGGAGCAGGTGAAACTGCTGGATTTGCCCACGTCAAGGCTCCCGATCTTCTGTGCACAGGGGGAAGCTGCCACCACCGCGGTGTTCACATCCGTGGTGAAGACGTTGGCCAGGGGACAGGTGCCGGTGTTCTTCACCGTTACGGTCCAGGTGGCGGTGCCGCCGTAGGCCACGTCCTGGGTGTTCGGCTCAAGGCTCACCGTGAATGCGGGATCGCAGGTCATGATGACCTTGGCAAACGCGCTCACCCTGAAGGCATTGGGCGCATTATACCCGGTGGCTATGATTTCGTTCACAAAGGTCCCTGTCACACCGGGTGCATAGCAATCGTAGGAGACGGTTGCTCCCGGGGGGATGTCTCCCCACCAGTCGTTGCTGCATGCCGGCACCAGCGGGTCAACCGTCTTCACATTGGTCAGCCAGCCACCGATATCGTTGTGAAGCTGGATGCGGAAATGGGCCGTTCCGCCGTACGGGACAGGATTATTCATCACCGTTTTTGTCAGCTGCGCGGACCCGGCGGTCACCAGGGCTGCCAGCAGAAGAACGGTGAGACCACACTTCATCAGCTGATTCATGTCATCACCACCCACAGGACCCGGGGAGGATCCCTGCAGGGATGAACGTCACCGGATCTCGTGGATACATGGAGCAATTAACTAATAGACGTAATTAAGGTATCTTTCAGCAAAATAAAAGAAAAAATAAAGGGGAAAATATTGACATATTAAAATCGAAATATTGAATAACATCGATAAAAGTTGGGAATTCTCTCACGGTTTCATGAGATATCAACGGGGGAGAGAGAGATCTATATCATAATTTTTATATAGGATATATGAATTCCATTCACTTCCCTTTAACTGACGGTGGATCGTCGAAAAGGGCGGCAATACCGCGGATATCCTTCCACCCGGCAGCGGCAAGGTGATGGCGGGAGGGCTGGGGACAGTCGGTCAGAGCCCGGGACTCCCTCTGGCTGCGGGAGTCAGGCCTTCGCCTGCGGAACCGATACGTGCGGGAGATCCCCTCGGTGCCTGGAAGGGTACCGGTCGCCCCCCACTGCCGTCCCGTGCCCAGCGGGGGGTGCAGAACCGAAAAACGTCATCCGACGGAGAATTTAATAACCATTTTATGGCGGTGGGTCATAGAGATCAGGTGATGAGCCGAAAGGGCCTGTTACTGGTGGGACACGGCAGCAAGATGCCGTACAACAAGGAACTGGTGGAGGAGACCGCACGACTGATCGGGTCCCGGCGCCCCGAGTTCGTGGTCCGGTGCGGATTCATGTCCATGAACACCCCCAGCGTGAAGGAGGCCCTCGCGGATTTCCGGAAGGATGACGTGGATGCGATCGTGGTTGTCCCCCTCTTCCTGGCCAAAGGCGTGCACATCAACAAGGACATCCCTGAAATCCTCGGCCTCCCCGAGGGATCCTGCCGCGGGACCTTCCAGAAGAACCATGCGTCTGTTCCCCTCGTCTATGCAGACCCCATCGGCAGCGATCCCCTCCTTGCCGACCTCATGCTCAAGAACGCCGAGCGGGCCATCCGGGACCACCTCTGACGGGTCCATGGACCTCCTGGTACTGGATACCATCCACGGCGGGAGGGAACTGGGAGCCTTCCTGGAGGCCCGGGGCCACCGGGTGGATACCGTGGATGTGTACCGGGGCCGGGAGGGAATTCCCGTGAGCGAGGCTGCCCGACGTTCCTACGACCGGATCATCGCGCCGGTCCACCTGGATCCGGATCATCCCCTGGTGAAGGGGAAGAACCGGATGACCCACCACGATGCGGTGCGGATGCTCCTTCTCGGCCGTTCACCCGCCCTGATGGTGGAGGTGACCGGGGCCCGGGGGAAGACGACCACGGCCCATGCCATCGCCCACCTTCTTCCGGGCGACGGGGTGCTCCACACCTCACGGGGCACCTTCCGGTACCCTTCGCGGGAGCTCCTGGGGAAGCGGTCCATTACCCCCGCATCGGTACTCCCTGCGGCTGAGATGGCCCGGTCCCTCGGGGGCTGGCTGGTGGCCGAGGAGTCGCTGGGGGTCACGGGGGCCGGCGGGATCGGCGTCCTCACCTCTGCCATGGATTATCCCATCGCCGCGGGGAAGCGCTCGGCTCTGGGCGCAAAGATCGACTCCCTCCGCTCTTCGCCACGGTCCCTGGTACCTGCGGACCTTGCGAATGCCCCCCCGGGAGCCGTCCGGCTGGACACGGCCGCAACGGTGGAAGGCGATCGCTGCCGGTACCACCTGGATGGCATGGAGGGGGAGTTCCGCAATCCCCTCCTCCGCCTCCCCGCCTACGCGAATGCTCTCTCCATGGCGGCGGCGGTGGGTTGTATGCTGGGCGTTTCCCCCGACACACTCTCCACCTTCACCCCCGTCGAGGGACGGATGCACCTTTCCCGGGAGGGGGATCTCGTCGTGGTGGACAGCGCCTCCAGCGGGACCACGGCGGAGACCGCCATCGAAGCGGCCGGCTACGCCCGGAGCGTGGCAGGGCGGCACGAACTGGCGCTCGTCATCGGCGAGGAGTCCCGCGCGGTCTGCGAGGGGTTCCCTCCGGACCAGGTGGCGAAGGCCATCGCCGCCATCCGGCCCTCGGTGCTGGTGCTGGTGGGAAAGACCGCGCAGGAGATGGGGATGGCCATCTCCGGCAGGGATGGCATCCCGCGTCAGCCGGTACTCGCAGAAACCCTGGCTGAGGGGAGAGCGGAAGCCCGGTCGCGGATCACGGCGGGATCCCTTGTGCTCGCCGTGAAGACCTGGAGGTGAGAACGACGGCCCTGCAGTATATCCAGCCCCGGCCCAGCTCCATCGTGGCGGCCCTGTACACGGCCCGGGACCTGGAGGTGGACGTGGCGATCCTCCACGGCCCTTCCGGCTGCTCCTTCAAGCACGCCCGCCTCCTGGAGGAGGACGGCATGCGGGTCCTCACCACGTCCCTTGCCGACCACGAGTTCATCTTCGGGGGCGAGGGGGTGCTGGAACGGGTGCTGCGGTACGCCGACGAGCACTTCCGGCCCCGCCGGATGGCCGTCATCGGTACCTGTGTCTCCATGATCATCGGCGAGGACCTGGAGGCGGCGGTGGAGCAGTCGGGGGTTGAGACCCCGACCATCGCCGTCCCCATCCACGCCGGTTTCCGGGAGAATATCGAGGGGGTGCTGGCCACCCTCGAGGCGGCCGCCTGGGCCGGCTGGATCACCGATGAGGAGCTGGAGCGGCAGCGGTATCTCCTCGCCAAGGCCAACGAGGTGGAGCGGCTCCGGGGTGCCGCCAGCAAGGAGTACATCGTCCCGTCCCGGGGCGACCTGAAGCACGTGGCGGCCTCGAGGCTGCGGGAACTGGCCTGCGGGGGAAAGCGGGGGGTGGCGGTGCTGAATGCCAAGAAGGAGACGGCGTACATGTTTGCCGACGCCCTGCTGGCCCTCCACGATGTCTGCCCGGAGGCGCAGGTGGAGTACATCGCCAACCTGGAGGAGAGGGGCCTCCCCAGGGTCCGGGCCCATGCCCGGGCCATCCGGGGCGACCTGGAGGAGCGGGGCCTCTCCCCCCGGCTCCTGGGGGCTCTCGATGAGTACGGTGCCAACGGGGAGGTGCTGGGGGCCGAGATCCGGAAGATTGCCCCCGACTTCGCCGTCCTGGTGGGGGTCCCCCACGCGATCCCGCCGGAGTTCCTGCAGGGGATCGAGGTCTTCTCCCTGACGAACGGGCCCCGTCAGGTGGAGCCAATGCGGGAGCAGGGACACCGGCACGTGATGGTGGAGGTGGACCTCCACCCCCGGACCATGGCCGTGCGGCACCTCGTCGAGAGCGAGTTCGGGGCGGTGCTCCGGAGCCTGGCATGAAGGCCCTCCTCATCTCGGGTGACCGGTCCGGGAGCGGGAAGACCAGCATCACCCTGGCCCTCGCCTCCCTCCTCTCGCAGCACCGTACCGTCCAGACCTTCAAGGTGGGGATGGACTACATCGACCCCTCCTACCTCTCGGCTGTCACCTCCCGCCCCTGCCGGAACCTGGATGGGTTCGTGATGGACCCGGAGGATATCCGGACGATCTTTGCCCACGGGTGCCGGGGGGCGGACGTGGCCCTCACTGAGGGGGTGCGGGGGCTCTTCGAGGGGGCGGAATCCCTCTCGGATGCGGGATCCACCGCGGGTATCGCGAAGGCCCTGGACCTCCCCGTGGTACTCGTGGTGAACGCCCGTTCCATCACCCGGTCCGCCGCTGCCATCGTCCGGGGCTTCCGGGACTTTGACCCGGCAATCCGGATCCGGGGCGTGATCCTGAACAACATCGGGAGCGGGGGCCACCGGAAGAAGGCTGTCGAGGCCATCCTGGTGGGGGAGCACGTGGACCTGGACCGGCTGCTGGCCTGCGCCGACGACCGTCCCCCCGCGGGCAGGGAAGAGACGTTCCTGGACCGGTCCCCGGAGCCGGATCTCACCATCGGGATCGCCCGGGACCAGGCCTTCAACTTCTACTATGAGGACCTCTTCGACGTGCTCCGGGCCGGTGGCGCCCGGACGGTCACCTTCAGCCCGGTCGCAGGCACGCTGCCGGAAGCGGACGGTTACCTCCTGGGCGGGGGATACCCGGAGCTCTTCCTCCCGGAACTCGCGGCGAACGGCGGAATGAGGGACGGGATCCGTGCTGCGGCGGACGGGGGGACCCCCATCTACGCCGAGTGCGGGGGCCTCATGTATCTCACGGAACGGATCGTCTCGCACCGGTCCCCCACCCACCACCGGCTCCGGGAAGGCACCGCCGAGATGTGCGGGGTGTTCCCCGGCGAGACCCGGATACCGGCCCGGCGGGTGGTCAGCTACGTGGAGGGGGAGGCCTCCGCCGAGTCCCCGATGGGACCGGCCCGGTTCCGGGGCCACGAGTTCCACTACAGCGACGTGGTGCTGGGGGAGGGGACCCGTTTCGCGTACCACCTGACCCGGGGGGTGGGGATCCGGGAGGCCGCCGACGGGGCGCTGGTGCACCGGGTCCAGGGATCCTACACGCACCTGCACCCGGTGGCCAGCCGGGGGATGTTCGGCCGGTTCCTCGAAACGTGCCGCGATGCCCGCCGCTCCTGAGGATGCGGATTTCTCCTCCGCGGTTTGGGCCCGGTTTTCAATGATACCTCCGACAGTAGATATGTCAGGTGTACTGGTGAAACACTCCTGGGGGGCTGCGCCCCCCGCCGTGTGGGCGTCCCCCCGGCGGAGGACAGGCAGATCCGTCGGTTCACGGAATCATCCTGAATCTGGCGGAATACCACGGCTCAGGCTATCCTCACGGGGGAGGGACCGGGAGGGGGGCACACCCCCCTCCCGCACCAGTCCCGTGCACCAATAGTGAGAAGATGCCCACATTCCTCCGTTCGGTGCGTGGACGAGCCGATCCGGAGCGCAAGTTAAAAAACCGCCCGGATCCCATGATGATGCATGTGGATCTATCTGGACGGTGCCTTTGTCCGGAAGGAGGAGGCGAAGGTCTCGGTCTTTGACCACGGCCTCCTCTACGGGGACGGCGTCTTTGAGGGGATCCGTGCCTACCACGGGAAGGTCTTCCGGCTGGATGCCCACGTGGACCGGCTCTACGACTCGGCGAAGATGATCAACCTCTCTATTCCCATCCCGAAGGAGGAGATGAAGCGGGTGATCGTGGAGACGCTCCGGAGGAACAAGCTCCAGGATGCCTACATCCGGCCCGTCGTCACCCGCGGGGTGGGCGACCTGGGTCTCGACCCCCGCAAGTGCGCGAAGGCCACGGTCTTTGTCATTGCGACAGAGTGGGGGGCCATGTACGGGGATCTCTACGAGAAGGGCCTGAAGGCGGTCTCCGTCTCGGTCCGGCGGAATCCCGCCGAGGCGCTCCCCCCCAACGCAAAGACCCTGAACTACCTGAACAATATCCTGGCCAAGATGGAGTCGTACTGCAAGGGCGGCGACGAGGCGATCATCTTCGATACCAACGGCTACCTCTCGGAGGGTTCCGGGGACAATATCTTTGTCGTGAAGAACGGCGTGATCCTGACCCCGCCTTCCCTGAACAACCTGAGAGGCATCACCCAGGCCGTGGTGCTGGAGTGCGCGAAGGACCTGGGGATCGAGGTCCGCTGGCAGAACCTGGGCTACTTCGACCTGTACACGGCCGACGAGGTCTTTGTGACGGGGACGGCCGCCGAGGTCGCACCCATCACAGAGGTTGACGGGAGGAAGATCGGCGGCGGACTGCCGGGACCCGTCACCCGCCAGCTGATTGCGGCCTTCCGGGCGGTCACGGAACGGGAAGGAACACCCATCGGCTGAAGGGCCGGTGAGAGCCTCCTCCTCATTTTTCTTTTTTCTCCCGCACATCGTCCCCATGTTCTGGAAAAAAGGATTGAAGTGATACTCACGGGAGGACCCGTTTCCCTTACAGAGCCTTCACGTCACTGGATCCGCAGTCGGGGCACCGGGCCTTCTTTCCCCTGCCCCGGAACTGCTTCCCGCAGGCCCTGCACTGGTGGGTGTCCTCCTCGGCATCCAGGATGGTGATCTCCATCGGACCTGCTCCGGAACACATGGCCAGCCCTCCTGCCGGCGCGGATGCATGGATCCTCCGCCTATATCAAGGTGATCCCCGTACCGTGACGGCAGTACCGATCCTCCTGGCCGTTCTGGAATGGGATCCACGCTGACCCGGAGCATGGTCGGTGATCCTCCCGGCTGGGGCCTGTGGAGGGAGGACCGCATGATGGACGATCACTCTGGTTCCTGCGGGGACACGATCCCGAGGAAGCGGCGGATCTCCCCGCAGGTCACCCCGTCTTCCAGCAGGGCGAAAGAAAGCGTCTCACCCTCCAGGATCGCGAGGGCCACCGGTCGTGCCGATCCCATATGCCCCTGCGCCGACTGGAACCAGTGCCTGCGCACAATGGGTATGATGAGCCGTTCTCCTGCCTGCACCCCCCGGCCGGCCACGAGATCGGTCCCGGTGCTCA
>JAJRDF010000120.1 GCA_028678555.1 Methanomicrobiales archaeon | reverse complement strand
ACGGATGGCCGGGTGGGCCGGGTGAAGACCATCGTGGAGCCGGGGAAGGAGAAGGAAGGGTGATCGGGTCGCCCCGGGACGCTCACCGGATGAGACTCGGGATCGAGTCCAGCCGGTTGCCGTACCGGATATACACGAGCACCCAGAGAATGAACATAAAGAGCGAGACCAGTGCAATACCGATGAAGTGATAGATTCTCCCCTTCACGAGGAAATACAGCGATAACGGGATCCCCATCAGGGGACAGAGGGCCGACGTGAGATAGGAGACGATGATCTCATTCCGCGATTCTTCTTCACGGGAAAACATGGAGGACGTGATGGGCTCACCCCGCAATCCGGACAGAATCCTATCATGATCGTTAAAAAATATGATATAAATACATTCTCTCCTTCCTGGACCAGATGCAGGAATCCCGGGTCTTCATGCGTGCCGGTGAGTGACAATTATCGGCTTGTTCCTCCAAGTTCATGTCATCATATGCTGCCCGGTGATGAGAAAATCCATGCATCCCTCGCCATTTAACGATACGGTCATTGCACCCTGCGGGATGAACTGCGGTGTCTGCAGGGCCTATTTGCGTGAAAGAAATCCCTGTCACGGGTGCAATGACGCCGAACAGAATAGTCCAGTGACTCGGGTGAACTGCCGGTTGCGCATATGCGGGAAGCGCACGGGCAGGTTCTGCTCCAGCTGTGCCGAGTTTCCCTGCGATCGGTTGAAGGGGCTTGATACCCGATACCGGACGCGCTACGGGATGAGTGAAATTGAAAATCTGCTCTGTATCAAGGAGAGGGGAATGGAAAAATTCCTTGAAGAAGAAGCCAGGAAGTGGATCACGGCCCAGGGTGTTCTCTGCGTGCACGATAACAAATATTACAGAATCAGCGGTGATGGAGCTCATTGAAATATGTTATTTTGGGAACGGACCTGGCCGTGGCCCGACAAGGATCACATGCAGGATGGCAGAGAGGGCTGAGTGTCATCTTGTGATTGCGTCGGTGAAGGAAAGGAGAAGTGAAATGCGTGGGAAGGGATTTGAACCCCCGAACTCCTGCGAGACCGGCCCCTGAAGCCGGCGCCGTTGACCGGGCTTGGCAACCCACGCGCCCATAAACCTCTGCCACTGAAGCCATAAAAGTAGTGCTCTCTCACCGGTGGGGGAAAAACAGAGGACCAGGGCTACCCCCTGTGCATCTGGACCGGTCCCCGTTCCCGACCGTCCGGGGCTTTCCCACGGCGTGCCACCGTCGGCGGAAATGGCGGGACCACCACAACCCTTAAGAGCTGCCTCATGGAGAATCCGGAGTGAGAGCGGGTCCGGATGGTACAGGGAAGGCATCTCACCCAGGCGAACGGCCTCCTCCTCCGGGGGGCCATCGGTATCGTCTTCGGCCTCCTCGCCGTGGGCGTACCGGGAGTCGTGATCGGCTGGGGTACGGCCGCCATCGGCCTGGTATTGATCCTCCTTTCCACCCTGACCGCGGTCATCGCCCTCTCCACTGAACCTTCGGATCAGGGAAGGAAGGGAACCCTGCTCCTGTTCCTCCTCTCCCTGGTGGCCGGGGGAGCCGCCATGTTCTCGTCTGGCCTCCGGGACCCGATGTTCTTCTACGGGCTGGCCGGCTGGCTCTTCCTCACGGGAATCTCTGAATTCAGCCTGGCCTTTGCCGGGGACCTGCGGGACTACCAGGGGATCATTGCCGTGGGCGGCATCCTGAACATGTTCTTCGGCGTGATCCTTCTTGCCATGAACATCATGGCTCCCGCTCCGCTCCTCCTCTCCCTGGGGCTCTTTGTCTTCATCTTCGGGGTTTTCTCCATGCTCTCCGGGATCCTGGTGCGGATGAGCCCGGGAGTGCCCTTTGACTGATCCGAACAGGTCGGTCCCTGAAGGGGCCTGTCCCATGAATCCCGCCATCACCGGAAACGGCTGCTCATGCCTTCGGGTGAAGCGAACTGGCCTGCATGAACAGGGCCGGGAACAGGGCATCGCCATGGGGGAGGTACTGCTCCTGGCCGCCCTTCTCCTCGGCGTGCTGGTGGTGGTCCACCTGCTTCCCGGGGGGAGTGGGCCCTCGGAGGGTCTGGTCCCGGCCGCCCTTGAGATGACCGGTGCCACGCTGAGAGTGGTCGGGGATGTGAATGGGCTCGCTGCTTCGGATTCCACGCTGGAAGGAATGCCGGTCCGGTTCCCCCGTGTGGATCCGCGGTCCCTAGGTGCCTGCGTGGTCACTGTCTCCCCACTTGTGGGGGATATGGGGGGCATTGACATGGACCGGGCCGCCGTCACCTGGACCACCGGTACGTCCACCATGATCCTGCCCGCCCTCACGGCCGGGCCGGTGGAGGGCCCGGGCTGGATCATCGTTTCCCGGTCGCAGTTCAATCCTTTCCAGCCGGAAGACGGTGACCGGATCCTGGAGCCCGGCGAACAGTTCACGATCCTCTTCGTGGCTCCGGAACCATTGGGACCGGACGCCCGGTTTGCCGTGGAGATCTCCCCGGGCGGGGGCGGTATCCCCCTCACGATATCCCGGACCGTACCGCCCCGGGTGACACCGGTCATGAACCTGGACGGGTGACCGGGCGGGATTCTCCGGAATGTGAGATCTCACAGACTGCTGGGACGTCATCGGTTCCGGGCCCTCGGAGTCCTCCTCATCCGGGGGAGGGCGACGGGAGGGGGCGGAGCCCCCCAGGAGCGTCCCGGCAGTACGCAGTGATTCCCGAACACTGCCCTTCAAGAGCTAAACCTAAATCCGGCATCATCGGCGGGAGGGGGCGTTGCCCCCTCCCCGTCCCACCCCACGACAAGAGGATGGTCCTGCCCCGTCAGGAAACCGAAGCCCGGCGATCCGGATCACCCGCGGGGGGCCGCCTACACGGCGGGGGGCGGAGCCCCCCAGGAGCGTCCCACCAGTACACTGCATGCTGGATAGCACCGTGGGATATGTTGACGATCCACCGATTCGGACGCTACTGCCAGAACCGGTGGGTCCGGACATAGTTCCGCTCGGCCTTCAGGATCTCGCGGTAGAAGGCGTCCCCTTCCGTCATGGTGGCCAGGATCCGGGACGCGGCCTCCGGTCCCACCCCCTTTGCGGCCAGCGCGATCACCGCCTTCCTCCCGCTGGAGAGCACGATGTTGGCATTCTTCCGCATCCGGGCGTGGATGGCCTTCTCCTCCTCGGTCTTCTGCTTCTTCCGGGGAATGGCGCAGAGATCCTCCTCCCAGGGCTTGAGGGCCGCAATGAGGCGGGCGCTGCACTTCGGGCACTGGGGCCGCTCCTCCACCCGGGCCACGGGCACCCGGGACTTCCACTGGTGGCAGTGGAGGCAGCAGAGGATCACCTCCTCCTTCTCCAGCCGGTTCCGCAGCGTCCCCAGCACCGCCTGGTCCGGGATGGGAGGCGGGATCAGGTCCCGGGAGGAGAAGATCCCCTCACTCCCGAGAGGGGAGAGCCGGGCGGTCACCACCTCCACCCCTCCTCCCTGCAGATCCCGCAGCACCCCGGCGGCCCCGTCCACGTCCATGTACCCGGTGAAGAGTTCCCGGTAGGCCTCCCGCGCGATGACGGTGCCCTCGAAGAGATCGATGAGCCGGTGGAGGCTGAACCGCTCGTAGTCTGCGTCCGGGTCGATGGCCCCGAACTTTTTGGCCACCTGGACCAGCTTCCATTTGAAGAGTGCCGTCCGCTTCAGGGCGAGGGAGAGGATCCCCTCCAGGTGGGAGGGATCCAGGGAGACAAGGAGATCCTTCACCTCCAGGACGCCGATGGTGGTGGGGAGCCGGAGGAGGAACCGGTAGGCCCCCACCTCGATCCCCACCGTGGTGCCGTACCGGGCAGAGAGGAGGACCGAGAGGGCCCGGGCGATGGCCTCGTTGGCCTTGTGGCCGGCACAGAGGTTCACCACCACACCCTCGTCTGACCCCTCCACCGTCACCCGGAGGTCGTGGGGTATGGGGGCCTCGATCCGGTCCATGCGGGAGAGGAACTGTCCGGCATACGCGATCCCCCCCGGATCCGCCGGGTAGTCCCCGAACCTCCGGGTCCGCCGGAGGGCCCCCACCTCCCGGGCAACAGCCAGCGGTACCGGGATCTGCTCACCCTCCCAGGAGGGGATCTCCCCCTCCACCCGCTTTGCCGGTTCCACGACGAGGCGCTCGGCGCTGATCTCCAGCACCCTCCAGAGCTGCCCCTTCGCGATGAAGACAGCCCCCGTGTGCACCCATCCCACGACGAAGGACTCGTCCAGGGTGGCAACGTAGCGGCGGGAGACGATGTCAAAGACCCCGATCTTCCTCTCGTCGTGGATCATGGAGAGGTTGCCGGCCAGGTATTTCCGTGCCCGGAGGGTACGGATGATCAGGTCACCATCCACCCGGATCAGCCGGTGGGACGCCATCTGGGCGATTACGTCGTCCAGGAGCGATCCCGTCCCCGCGAAACAGGAGGTACGCTCCAGGATCCCCCTCACCTGCGCCCGGGTGATCTCGCCGTATTCCACGGCGAGAGCTGCCACCTGGTTGGCCAGCACGTCCGCTGCGTTCCGGTGCGGCACCACATCCTCCACCTGGTTTGCCTTCGCCATCCGGGTGATGACGAGGGCCTCCAGCAGGTCGTCAAAGCCGGTGGCGATGATGGTGCCCCGGGAAACCGCGTGGAGCCGGTGGCCCGCTCTCCCCACTCGCTGGACCAGGCGTGCCACTTCCCGGGGTGACCCGAACTGGATGACGTGTTCCACGTGGCCGATGTCGATCCCCAGTTCCATCGACGAGGTGGCGATGAGCGCCCGGATCTCCCCCCGCTTGAACCGCTCCTCCGCATCGATCCGCACCTCCTTCGAGAGCGAGCCGTGGTGCACCTCCACGTCCCCCCGCTCGAAGAGCTGGTGCCCCAGCGCCTCGGCCGTGACCCGGGTGTTCACGAAGACCAGGCTGGACGGGAACCGGTCCAGGCAG
>JAJRDF010000119.1 GCA_028678555.1 Methanomicrobiales archaeon | reverse complement strand
CCGGCATGATGCGGCCCGTCCGGGGCACCCGGCTCCTGGCCCCGGCTGACCAGGTCCACCGGCACCCGGAGAAGGTGAACCTCCATGACCGGACACGGCTCGTCCGGCTGGCGGCGGAGGCAGGGAAGCGCTGCACCCTCTTCACCGGGTGGGATGAGCACCTGATCTTTGTCTGCGATCCTGATCTCTCGTCCTTCCTTCCCCTCCACGTCTACGATGCCTCGCCCCCGGCCCCCTCGCTGCTCCTCGCCCTGGACGGCCTGGAACGGACCGGGCTCTTCGGAGAGATCTCGGTCTTCTTTGTCTCCCACCTCCGGGACATCACGGACACCGGGGCAGACGTGTACCCCTGCCGGGCGGCGGGCTTCCCCCGCACCATTGACGCGGATCCGGTGCGGGAAGGGGAGCGGGTCGCCGGCTGCATCACCTCGGCCCAGGTGATCCGGGAGTGCCATGGCGCCGAGATCACCCGGGCTGAGATCTGTCCCCTGGAATCGGTGGATGCGGAGCCCTTCATTGCCCGGTGCTGCCGCTCCGAGCGGGAGGGCGTGGGCGTGTACCGGGGATACTATGGAGGGGTGGTCCACTGGGGGGCGTCGCCCCGCCAGATCGCATCGACAGTGGAACGGGTGGCGGAGGGCTGGAGGGTGGCCCATGGTGAAAGTTGCGGTGGCTGAGGGCGACGGGATCGGCCACGAAGTGGTACCCATCGCCCGGGCGGTGCTTGCTGCCGTCCGTCCTGACATCGAGTTCTTCCCAGTAGAGCTGGGCTACGGCCGCTGGGAGCGGACGGGTGCTGCCATCACGGATGCGGAGATCGCAGCCCTGAAATCGGCGGACGCGATCCTCTTCGGGGCCATCACCACGCCTCCGGACCCGGACTACCGATCGGTGATCGTCCGGATCCGGAAGGAACTGGACCTGTATGCCAACGTCCGGCCGGTGAAAAGCGCCACGGCTGATATCGTGATAGTCCGGGAGAACACCGAGGGGCTCTATGCAGGGATCGAGGAGGTGGGACCGGATCGTGCGACCTCCCTCCGGGTCATCACCCGGAAGGGCACCGAGCGGGTGGCCCGGTTCGCCTGCGGCCTCGCGAAGGGGCGGAGGCACCTGACCGTCGGCCATAAGGCCAACGTGCTGAAGGCCGACATCCTCTTCCGGGACGTCTGCCTGCAGGTGGCACGGGAGGCCGGTGTCCCCTGCCAGGAACGGTTCATCGACGCGCTCTGCCTGGACGTGCTCCGCAAGCCCCGGGACTACGACGTGATCGTCACCGAGAACATGTTCGGCGACATCCTCTCAGACGTGGCCGCCTACCTGGCGGGGGGCCTCGGCATGCTCCCGTCGGCGAACATCGGGGACCGGCACGCCCTTTTCGAGCCTGTTCATGGCTCCGCGCCTTCCCATGCAGGGAAGGGGACGGCAAATCCCGTGGCCGCCATCCGGAGCGCCGCCATGCTCCTCGAGCACCTGGGTGACCGGGCCGGCGCAGCCCGTATCGATGATGCAGTGGAGCGGGCGCTGGCGGCCGGGGTCGCAACCCGGGATATCGGGGGCACCGCAGGGACCCGGGAGATGGGGGACGCTGTCCTCACCCATCTGAGGTGAAGGGTTCGCCTGTCGTGGGGGAGCGGGTCCCACAATCCTTTTTCTTTTCACATTTCAGAACACGGGCCAATGTATATATTCGGCGGTGCGGGAGACTGGGACAGGGGTTATCGGGAGCCGTTGCCTCCCCGAAGCAGCAGCGGTCTCGCCGTTTCCCGCAGGAAACCTGTCCTTTCCCGGGCCGGGACAGGGATCATCCGGTGCGCCGGCGGGGCCCGGGGGTGACGATGGCATGAAGCAGAACGTGGAGAACTGCCTGAAGAAGGGAAAGCTGGCGAAGGTGCCCGTCGAACCGGACCGGATCCGGCAGGAGATTCGGGACGTGGGGACCGATCTCAGTGACGGCGAACGGCTGATGGGGGAAGGGGACGAGCGGCAGGGGGTCCGCCGGGTGAAGAACGCCCTCCTCCACGGCCTCCGGGGCCTGATCCTTTCAAAGGGATACCTTGAGAAGGACGAAGACTGCCTTGAATGCGCGGTGGATGAGCTCTTTGTCAGGCCCGGGATCATCGGGCCGGAGGTGCTCAGCGCGTTCCAGGAGAGCCGCCGGATGGTGGAGGATGCGCTCCATGGCGATTATCCGGACCATGACCGGCTGATGGAGGTCTTCCGCATCACCGAGGAGTTCCATGAGGGGCTTCCCGGCCTGCTGAAGGGGTAGGGGAGGCCATGCGGACACGGAAGGCCGGGAGGTAAAGGAGGAGCTGCGCAGATCCCCCCGGATCCTGAGAAGGTATTTCGCGTCTCCCGGAAAAAATCTGCCCAATCCTGGGGAAAGGTGCAGGCATGGCAACACATATCGATATTGCCCTCGTCCCGGTCGGAGCGGTGGATCCCGTGGTGATGGGATGGCTGAAGGGGGATCTCCCGGGGATCCTCACCGCGGCAGTGGAGGAGTTCCCGCCGGTGCCCCTCCCGCCCCGGCATTTCCACAGGGAACGGAACCAGTACCTGGCGGATGGTCTTCTCGCCGACTTCGCCAAGTTCGTCACCTCACCGACCGCGCTGGTCCTGGGCGTGACGGAGGCGGACCTCTTCTCGCTGCCGATGAACTTCGTCTTCGGTATCGCGAACAGGGGCCGGGCCCTCATCTCCACCTTCCGGCTCCGGCCCGAGTTCTACGGGGTGCCGTCGAACCCGGAGGTCTATCACCTCCGGGTCTTCACCGAGGCGGTCCACGAGCTGGGCCACGCCATGGGCCTCGCGCACTGCGAGTTCCCGGGCTGCGTCATGTACTTCTCCAACTGGATCGGGGACACGGACCGGAAGGGGCCCAAGTTCTGCTTCCGGTGCGGGAAACGGATCGAGCGGCTGGCAGAGGTCGGGTGGGAGTAGTCCGCGCCCGGTTCCTGACCCCCGCAGAACCAGCGGATAACAGGAGAAGGAGGGGATGGTGATGGGAAAGAAGATCCTGATCGTCCACGCATCGAAGAAGGGCTCCACTGAGGAGATCGCAAAAGCCATCGCACAGGAGCTGCAGGCTGCAGGTGCGGCAGTGGAGGTGGCCGGAATGGAAGGTGCCACCGTTGGGGAGGACGTTCAGGCGGTGGTGATAGGGGCACCCGTTTACGCAGGGCACATCGTCCCTGCGGTGGTGAAATTCGTGGCAGGGAACCGCCCGCGGCTGGAGAAGATCCCCCTTGCCGCCTTCGCGGTGGGCATCGCCCCCGTCATGCCGCAGGCCGGGCCCGTGGAGAAGCTCCTGGAGGAGATGAAGAAGGCCCTTGCTCCTCTGACTCCGGTCGCGATCACGATGTTCGCCGGGAAACTGGACCCGGGGAAGATGTCCTTTGTCGAGCGGACCATGACGAAGATGCTGAAGGTCCCGACCGGCGACTTCCGGGACTGGGAAGCGATCCGGGCATGGGCCCGTGAAGTCGCGAAGGCCCTGGGTGCGTAGGGGCATACGAGGCCGTTCTCCGAATCAGGCCCTGTCCCTTAATTTCTATCCTGATTCACATCTGATGCTGACCGCTGGGCTCCCTCATGACCTCACCCGTGCAGAAACAGCCGAGGCTGCTCTATATCGATAACATCAGGATCCTGCTGATATGCCTGGTGATCACCACCCACGCCGCGATCACCTTCGGAGCGCAGGGCTCCTGGTATTACACGGTTGCCGATGCCGATCCGGTGGCCGAAGTGGTCCTGACCGTGGTGACTGCCCTGAACCAGACCTTTTTCATGGGATTCTTCTTCCTGATCTCGGCCTACTTTGTTCCCGGCTCATTTGAAAGGAAAGGTACCAGCCGGTATCTCCGGGACAGGCTGATCCGGCTCGGTATCCCACTGGTTGTCTGGGTAGTGGTCATCAGCCCTTTCCTTGGCTACACCGTGGCTACCCAGGTGTACGGCTCTACCGGCTCCTTCACCGAATTCTATGCCGGGCACTTCCTGCCCTTCCGGGGATTCGGCCTGGGGCCGATGTGGTTTATCTTCACGCTCCTCGTCCTGGATGTGGGGTATGCGGCATGGCAGGCGGTACGAAACAATCCTCCTGCCGTCAAGGGCTCCCCAGCTCCGCAACCCGGGTTCGCTGCCATTGCGCTCTTCGGCCTTGCCCTTGGCATCCTGACATTCGCTGTCCGGCTCATCTTCCCCGTCGGCACCGAGTGGGAGCTCTTCGCCATCCAGATCCCCTTCTATCCCCAGTACATGGCCCTGTTCCTTGTGGGGCTGTACGCGGCACGGAACGCCTGGTTCTCAGCCATTCCGCCGGGGACCGGGAAGGCATGCAGTATGGCGGCGCTGGTCCTTGCTATCTGCGGTCCCCCAATCCTTCTGGCGGCGGCGGGGGCGGGCGGAACCCTGGACCTGCTCCTCGGGGGCCTCCACTGGCAGGCGCTCCTCTATGCCGTCTGGGAGCAGGTGACGGGCATCATGATCATTGCAGGGCTCCTCTGGCTCTTCTCCACCCGGATCCATGAACAGGGGCCGGTTGCCCGTGCGGCCGCTGCTGACACCTATACCGTGTACCTCATCCACGCCCCGGTGCTCCTCCTGCTCTCCCTTGCACTCGGGGTCCTGCCGCTCCCCACGCTCGAGGTGTTCGCCCTGGTACTGGCACTCGCCATTGCGCTGAGCTTTGCCCTGGCCCACCTCATCCGGGCGCTTCCCGGAGCGAAGGCGGTGCTGTAGTTTCTGAGTCGGGTGTGTGGGTCCCGGGGAAAAGGACAGGGCCTGGATGTGGTTCGTTAAGCGGACCAGACGAAGATGCTGAAGGTCCCGACCGGCGACTTCCGAAAACTGGGAAGCGATACGTGCGTGGGAACGTGAAGTGGCGAAAGTCATGAAAATATGGCCCTCCTATTCTTAATCCTTTAACTTGTTATGCGGGAGTCAGGAATAACTAGAAATT
>JAJRDF010000118.1 GCA_028678555.1 Methanomicrobiales archaeon | reverse complement strand
TGCCCCTGCGCATGGTTGCCATGGAGCTGCAGCGGCCCGGCCACCCCCACCGGGATCTGCGTGGCGCCGATCATGTTCTCGATGTTGCGCTGGACCGCGCGGGAGGGATCGAAGGTGAAGTCCCCGATGCAGGGAAGGGGCACCCCTGCTTCCCGCTCGATGAACGCCCGCCGGACCCGCACCGCCTCATCCACCGGGAGTTCCTTCTCCAGCGCGTGGAGTTTGAGCGTGCCATTTTTGAGCCGGTCCAGATAATGATCCATGATCAGTCTCTGATCTCCCGTATAAAGATGGGTGGTGCCCGTGGAGGTGGAACAGTGGTGCGTCCGGGTGGCCCTCTCCGAGGGGGAGCGGGTCAGGAAGGATCTGAAGGAGCGGGGGCTTCTGGACCCCGATCTCCGCCCCAGGACCGACGGGGAAACCCTGCTCCTCCCGGTCACCGCGGATCCCGGCGACGGGGCACGGACACGCTTTGCGGCAAACCCTGCCCGGCCTGAGCTCCCGCGGCACGAGCTGATCGGCGGCATTGCCGTCATGCAGGACTACGATCCCGATGGAGCCGAACGGCTGCGGGCGAGCCGCCCGTCCCTCCACACCGTGCTCCTCTCTGAGGGACCGGTGGAGGGGCAGTACCGGGTCCGCCGGTTCACGGTGCTGGCCGGCCTTCCCACCACCCGCACCCGGCTCACGGAGTACGGCCACCGGTTCGATATCGATCTGGCCCTGGCCTACTTCTCCCCCCGGCTGTCCACAGAACGTCAGCGGGTGCTGGGGGAGATACACGGCGGTGAGCGTGTCCTGGACATGTTCGCCGGTGTGGGGCCCTTTGCCATCACTCTCGCGGCCCGGGCAAAGACGGTCGTCGCCTGCGACCTGAACCCCGCAGCGGTGACTCTCCTCATCGGCAACCTGCGCCTGAACCGGTGCCGGAACGTGCTTCCCCTCCTCTGCGATGCGGCGCGTCTCCCGTCATTCCTCTGCCCCGGGTTTGACCGCGTGGTGATGAACCTCCCGCTCTCCCCGGCCTCCTTCCTGGACCAGGCCTTCTCCCTGGTCCGCCCGGGAGGATCGATCCACCTCTATGCCCTCCAGTCCCGGGACGGGGAGATGCTCGCCCTCCTGGACGGGCGGGGCGCGGCGGAGATCCGGGAGCACGTGGTGCATACGTATTCCCCGTCCCAGTGGCTGGCAGTCTATGACATCCGGGTTGCGGAATAGAGAGGTGTGCCATCACTCCCACCCCTCCCTGACATGCACAGCAATCGGGGGATGGCGGTTTCCGGATTCTCTGCAGTACTGGTGAGACGCTCCTGGGGGGAACCTGCGGTCCCCCCCGCCGCGTGGGCGCCCCCCCCCCCTCGCGGTTGATCCGGACCGGAGTATCTTCGGCGAGAATGCCCAATGGATCGGACTATCCTCTCGACGTTGGGGAGGGACCGGGAGGGGGCCTGCCCCCACCTGCTGGCATGTATCAGGATTGCCCGATTGATACGGAATGAAAATGCACGGGCATATATGTTCCCGCGATGAGATCCCTGTCAGACAGGCCGGTGGGGAACAGGTCCCTGGTGTGACTGGCCGTCCTCAGGACCAGCAGGAGAGACAGATGCAGCGGGAAACGAAGTACCATGTGCTGGTCGCCCTCTTCGTGGCCAGCGTGATCGCCGCCAACCTGATGGGAAACAAGATCGCGGTCTTCGGCTTCTTCGACGCCGCTGTCGGGATCATGGTCTTTCCCCTCTCCTACCTGGCGCTGGACGTGATCCAGGAAGTGGAGGGACGGGAGACTGCCCGGCGGATCGTCCTTGCCACGATAGCGGTGCTGGCCTACGTGCTGGTGGTCACCTATGTTGCCACGCAGCTGCCCAGCGCGGCCAGGGACTTCTATCCCGAGCAGTACAACCTGATCTTCGGCATCAGTGTCCGGGTGATGGTGGCCAGCATCACGGCATTTCTCATCGCTGAGATGATGGACATCGAGGTCTTCCGGACGCTGAAGGAATGGACGCACCGGAGGATGCTCTGGCTGCGGGCCACGGGTTCCACCATCGTGAGCCAGTTCATTGATACCACGGTGTTCATGTTCCTGGCCTTCTATGGCGTAACCCCGAAGTTCGATGCCCTGTATATTTTCGCCCTTGTTATCCCCTACTGGCTCCTGAAATGCGCGGTGGCGATCTTCGGCACCCCGTTCGTGTACCTGGGGGTCCGGTGGCTCGGGAACCCCCCGGAACCGCGCTGAGGACTCCGCCCAACCTGAGGAATACGGTCATGGTGGTGTAACGGTTCCAAGTCTCATTCTCGTACCGGTGGGACGCTCCTTGACGGCCGCCCCCCGCTGCGGAGGCGTCCCTCTCCGGGGTTGATCCGGATCAGAGTAGCTCGGTGCAATGAACCGACCGATCGGACCATCCTCATCGGGGGAGGGACTGTGAGAGGGCAGCGCCCCCTCCCGCACCAGGCCGGTGGAGCCGACCGCCCGGGGACCTGGAGGGCTCCCGCCTCACCCGAAGAAATTTCTCCCCTGGTCGTGGATGAAAGGGGAATCTCTGTTCAGGGGATGGGTGCCAGGGAATGGTCCCGGCATCCCGGCCAATAACCCCCCTCATGCACTGAACGCCACCTTCACCAGGAGATCGGTCGTCATATCAGGGTTCTCTGCATCCCCGCGCCACCAGTTGCCGGGCTGGTACGGGTTCCCTCCATGAAGCGGGATCAGGAAGAAGTTCTTCTCATCCCGCGTGGTGACCGAGAGCTTCACGTAATACAGGGATCCCTTCGACACCTGCACCGGTTTCGTGAACTCTGCCGTCACCCAGTCGAGGCGCGAGGGTTCTGTCGACGTGACCGCCGACGCCGGGATCGTGGTCCAGCCCACGGGCTGGAGCCAGGCGTTCTCCACCGTGACGGTGATCTCCTGGGCCGGGGTTCCTACCTTCACCAGGGGGACCGCGACCCGGGAGATGCTGGATCCCACCGCTTTTAGCGACTGGGTCTGCATGCGGGGCCCGTAGTAGCTGCCCCGGGAGTCGTAGTTCCCGAGGGGTGCGGTGCCGGTTGAAGTCTCCGCCGTGACCGTCTGGAACGAGGGATCCGGGGCCTGGGTGGGGGTCCCGGTCGGCGTGGGCGTCGGAGTTGGGGTGGCAGTTGGTGTGGAAGTTGGGGTTGGTGTGGGAGTCGGGGTGGGAGTCGGGGCGGAGGCGCCCGGCATGAGGTTCAGGTCCAGCCGGTCCCGGTCCGGTACCACACCCCGGATCTCCATGGCCCCGTACAGGTAATCCCAAGCCTGGATCGTGTACCTTGCGGTGGTGGACCGGGGCACGCTGGTCCGGTAGGACCCGTCCGCGGCGGTGTAGCGGTAGGTCCCGGAGCCCTGGCCTTCCCTGATCACGTACACATAGGTGTAGGGCACCGGCCTGCCGTCGCTATCACGTACCGTGCCCCCGAGGGTCACTGTCGTGGCCGGTGTCGGGGTCGCCGTCGGCGTCACCGTGGGGGTTGGGGTCGGTGCCGGGCTGATGGTGAAGGTCCGGGCTCCCGAGGTCCCACCGCCAGGCGCTGCCGTGAAGACCGTGACAGTCCCTGTGCCGGCCGACGCGATATCGGGGGCAGGGATGGAGGCGGTGAGCTGGGTGGATGAGACGCATGTGGTGGCCCGGTCCGCCCCGTTCCACCGGACTTTCGACGTGGCGAGGAAGTTGCTGCCGGTGACAGTGAGGGTGAACCCGGATCCCCCGGCCGTCGCGGATGCGGGGGAGATCCCGGAGAGCACCGGCACCGGGTTCGGCTGCGGCGTGGGGGTGGGTGTTGGGGTCAGGGTGGAAGTCGGTGTCGGCGTGGGAGTCTGGGTACCGAACCTCAGGTCCAGGTCCAGCCGGTCCCGGTCAGGAACGATGCCTGCACGCATTACCTCTCTCGCCGAGTAGTCCCAGGTGAGGAGGGCATAGCGGACAGTCGTGGAATAGGGGACGACGGCCCGGAACGAGCCGTCGTACGATGTGTACACATAGGTCCGGGCCCCGGTATCCTCCCGGGCCACTGCCACATACGTGTACGGCACGGCCATGTTGTATTCATCGATCACCTTCCCGCCGAGCGTTATCTGCGAGACCGGGGTCTGGGTCGGAGTCGGGGTGGGGGTCGGGGTCGGTGCCTGGCTGATGGTGAAGGTCCGGGCTCCCGAGGTACCACCGCCCGGTGCTGCGGTAAACACGGTCACGGAGCGTGTTCCCGCCGTTGCAATGTCGGAAGATGGGATGGAGGCCGTGAGCTGGGTGGAGGAGAGGTAGGTGGTGGCCCGGTCCGCCCCGTCCCACCTGACTTTCGATCCCGGGACAAAGCCGCTCCCCGTGACCGTAAGGGTCAACCCGGATCCCCCGGCGGTCGCGCTCACCGGGGAGATACCGGAGAGCACCGGCGCCGGGTTCGGCTGGGGTGTAGGTGTGGCAGTCGGGGTGGTGGTCGGGGTCACTTCCACCGGGATCTGCACGTCAAAGTACGCCACCTGGCGGTTTCCGCGGTGCCACTGCACCTGGACCTGCGGGAGATCCAGCCATGCCGGATAAACCCGGCCGTTCACCCGGATCTTCACGAAGTCCACGCACCGTGGGAAGTCCCACCCGCCGATGGGCTCCGGCACTGAGAAGGGATTCGCTCCCAGGCTGTACAGGCCATTCGCATCCGTGGAGCCCTGGGCGTCCACCGTGTTGTCGATGTACTTCTTGTAGAAGTCCCCGGCCGCCTCGATGATGTTGGGATCGCTGGAACCGCTGGGCACATGGTCCGCCCGGTACACCTGCACGGTGGCACCGGCCACCGGCAGGCCCCGGCTGTCTTTCACCCGAAGGTAGTTCTGCTGCGGCATATGGTTCGCAATGAACCAGCCCAGGCCCCCGTTGGCATTCTGGTTGCCCCATGTGGCCTGCGGGCGTTTCTTCGCCCACAGGTTGAGGGCAGCTGCCTCCCACTCGGCCATGACCTGCTGGGAACCGCCCATCATGGACGGTGCCTGGGAGAAC
>JAJRDF010000117.1 GCA_028678555.1 Methanomicrobiales archaeon | reverse complement strand
AACTCAGGAAGTATGAGTGGGAACTGCATGAGACAAGCCAGTACCTGGAGAACCTGATCAACCACGCGAACGCCCCGATCATCGTCTGGGACCCGCAGTACCGGATCACCCGGTTCAACCATGCATTTGAACGGCTGACGGGCCGGACCGCCGGGGAGGTCATGGGAAAGGACCTGGGAATCCTCTTCCCTGAAGTGAGCAAGAAGGGAGCCATGGACTGCATCCGGAGAACCATGGATGGGGAGCGCTGGGAGGCGGTGGAGATCCCCGTCCTCACGAAGGATGGGGAAGTGCGGACCGTGCTCTGGAACTCGGCGACCCTGTACGGGCCGGACGGGAAGACCGTGGAATCCGCCATCGCCCAGGGGCAGGACATCACCGAGCGGAAGAGGATGGAGGATATGGTGGTGGTGAAAGCCGCGGAACTGGCCGCAGCGAACATCGCACTGCGGGATGAGATCACCCAGCGCGTCCAGGCAGGGGAGGCCCTTGAAAGGACCATGTCCCTCCTGAAGGCCACTTTCGAATCCACCGCCGACGGCATCCTGAGCATTGATCTGGACGGGACAGTGGGCGGTTTCAATCAGAACTTTGTGGCCATGTGGAGTGTGCCCTTCGCACTGCTCCAGTCTCCGGATGAACCGGCGTTCCTGCAGCACATGGCGGCGCAGCTGGCGGATCCCGAGGGCTTCATGTCCAGCACCGCCGATCTCAGGACCCGCATGGGGCGGGAGAGCTATGACATGCTGGAGCTGCGGGATGGCAGGATCTTCGAGAGGGATTCCCGGCCCCAGCGGATAGGGCATGACATTGTCGGGAGGGTCTGGAGCTACCGGGACATCACCGAGCGGAAACGGGCCGAGGAGAGGCTCCTTGCATCCCTGAACGAGAAGGAGGTGCTGCTCCGGGAGATCCACCACCGGGTGAAGAACAACCTCCAGCTGATATCCGGCCTCCTGGACCTGACCCGGCTGCGCACCCGGGACCCGGGAACGCTGGGGATCCTCACGGACATGATGCTCAAGATCCAGACAATGGCACAGATCCATACCCGGCTCTACGAGAGCAAACGGTTTGACCGGATCAACATGGGGACCCAGATCCGGGACCAGATCGCTTCCCTCGCGCAGATCTATGGGCAGAGGGACCGGGAGATCCTCTGCGAGATGGATCTCGCAGACCTCTACCTCCCCATCGACCAGGCCATCCCGTGCGCCCTCGCGGTGAACGAGATCCTCTCCAATGCCTACAAGCATGCCTTCCGGGGGCGTGCCCATGGATCCATCCATATCACGGCATCCCGGGAAGACAGCCGGGTCCGCATCGTCGTCCGGGACGATGGCAGGGGTATTCCCCCGGAGTTTGACATCGCACAGTCCCGCAGCCTGGGGCTCAAGCTGATCCGGAACCTGGTGGAGAACCAGCTGAAGGGATCCCTGGCCATCCACCGGGCGGGGGGTACGGAAGTGATCGTCGAGTTTCCCATACTGACCCAGGAGGAGAACCATGTCAAGGATACTGGTAGTGGACGATGAGGCCATCATCACGATGCAACTGGAGGAACGCCTGCAGGCCCTTGGATATGACATCGTGGGCACGGCTGCCTCCGGTGAAGAGGCCATCGCAAAAGCCCAGACCCTGAAACCGGATCTGGTGCTCATGGACATCGTGATGCCGGGAAAGTTCGACGGCATCGAGGCGGCACGGACAATCATCGGGAACCAGGACATCCCCGTCGTCTTTGTCACGTCGTACGCGGACGATGCGATCATCCAGAAGGCCAAGCAGGTGAAACCCTACGGCTACATCGTGAAGCCCTTCAATGAGCTGGAGATCAAGGCGGCGATCGAGGTGGCCCTGTTCCGCCGGGAGGCAGACCGGGGAGTGCCCCCCGCGCCGGGGCCTGTCCGAAATGAGATCCATGGCGGGGAAGCCGCCACAAATGGGGAGGCAGGGTACCAGAGCCTCCCCGAGATGAAGACCCTCCTCATCAGGGACATCTTCTCTGACATCATCCTCTTCCTGTACACCGACCAGACCGTGAAAGATCCGATCTTCAAGTTTGCCCTGGAAGAGGGCCTGAAGAAGGGCGGGCGCAACCTCTTTGCCTACTACCGGTCCATCCTCCCGAAGTATTTCCCGAAGGAGATCCAGCACGAACAGCTTTTCACCTGGCGGATCAGGAAGCACGAGGCCCGGGCCCTCCTGCAGCGGCTGGAGCGGTGCTGCGATCTGATCCAGGGCGGGAAGAAGCCGGAAACCCTGCAGGTCCTCCTGGATTTCTCCGAGACAGAGGACTTCGACGATATCGTCGCCATCAAGAAGTCCCTTCTCGACCGGAGGGAGCAGGGGCTCCCCGTCTCCGGCATCCTTGCCCTGAATATCGGCAGGATCGACCACCACCTGCTCCAGCTCTTCTCCGAGGGTATCCCCCGGGTCATCGTCTCCACCGGCCCGGAGACCACCCTCTCCTTTGCCCACCACACGCTGCCTGCCGGATCCTTCTCCGTGGTCCCCCAGGAAACCATGGATACCGTGGTGAAGAAGTCGCTGGAGCCTGTCGTCCTCTCCCTCCTGGACAAGCCCATATCCGGCTACGATATCGTCCGGGAGATCTACCACAGGTACCATGTGCTGATCCCCCAGGCCAGGATCTACTCGATCCTGTACAGCCTGGAGGAACAGGGGTACCTGGAGATGAAGACCTCGGGAAAATCCAAGCTCTACGCCCCTACTGAGAAGGGGAGGAAGTACATCGGGCAGAGGATGAATGAATTCAAGGCCACGTACCAGCATATCCTGGAGGGCGGCGTGGGGACCGGACCCGGCTCCCTCCCGCCGGAATCCGGAACCGGGCAGCCCCGGTGAGTCCCCTGCCCTCCCGGGCAGCGGGTGCCTCCCCCACTCCGCGCCACGAAGTCGCAGAATAGGTACCATTCCCGGATTTTGAAACAGGGTTTGCAATTGCTGGGCATGTATATCATGACTCCCCGGTAAGATGTGGTCCGTGGGATTCACACGCCCACACCGAGGTGGAAGGACGCCTTGTCGGGAATGTATCCCCCGTGGACCCCTGATTGCGGGAACGATGTCCCTGCCCTGAGGTCTCCGGCGATTACAGGGAGACGGATCCTGGTCGCTGGAGATACCCGCTCAACGGTTCAGATCCGGGAGTGGGCCGCAGGGGAAGGAGCGTACCGGGGGGATGCCGGGGGTGCCATTTGTGCCGGGGATGCATATCCTGCACACGGGATGCAGACTCTACCTCTCACCAGCTCTTTCTCTCCAGGCCATGTCCGCCCACCTCATTTTCTCAGGACCCCCATGAAGGATGGAAGGCGCTCCCCGTCCTCCCCGTGCCGACGTGCAGGAGAACCGGGCAGGCACCATGCGCAGCGCCACGGGGGTGTTCCCTGATGGGAACTTCCGGGAGCCGGGATACACCCGCAGGGAAGTTCATGGAACCCGCAACGGAATGCACCGAGGAGAACAACCGGATTTGCCTGGTGGTGAACCTCCCCGGTGTCAGCGAGATGAAGATCCGGATCGAACTGGACAACCGGTTCCTGATCATCTCTGCCTCCAATGGGGATAAGGAGTACCGGAAGGAGATCACGCTCCCGTGGAATGCACGGATCGTGAGGAAGAAATTCCGGGATGGCGTGCTGGAACTCATCCTGGAAAGAATTCATTCCTGACAGGCCGCGGCAACCTGACCCGGACGGATCCTGACCTCCTTCCACGGGAGCGGAGAGAACCATTTTCCCGGGCGGCAGACCGGCTCCTGACATCGGCCGGTATCACTGCTCATGCACCGGGTTCTTCTGCGGGTATCCCGGAGGATCCTCTCAAAATGTGAGAAAAAGACAAGGATTGATACCCCATCCCCCGCAAGAGGCCGGGCAGGGTGGGGGATATTCCTTTCCTGAAAATCAGCGAACTGGTGGGGTGCCTGGGCGAGAGGCAGGCGTCCGGTGAGAACCTCCGCTACATCTGGTGCCAGTACCGGACCGGGAAAGGGGAGGCCTGCGGCCATATCGCTGCCGTGATCGCCCTTGGGATCGACGGCTGCCCTCCCAGCGGGTGCCTCCGGTGCGACCGGCCGGGCTGTTTCTACGGTGATTTCATCCGGGGATACTGGGATCACCCGGCATGTGACTGAATCTCCAGCCAATATCCCACAGATGAACTGCCAGTAGTGCGGAACATGGTCTTATCCCCCCTGTTGGGGATCCTGCGGGGTGGCAGTGCCGGGGATGCCAATTGGATTGCGGGGTTTTGTCGGCTCAGCGCTGCGCTTGGCCGGGTTCCGTTGTGGCACAGGGAGTTCCCTCGCCCTTACCCCAGGTCACTCGTCCCCTCCCTGGAGGAAAACAGGGAAATGGATTCCCCCGAGGGTGTCCAGAGTGTTCCAACATTATTCTCAAATTTTGACTGGTGGGAAAACCGCTAAACATCCCCGGGGGAGAGATCCCATGATGACCCTGTATCCCGAACAGGAGGCAGGGAAAGGCAGGACCCGGGCAGGGTTCCGCGGGTCATGGAGGTCATATGAAGAAAGGAAGCATGATTCCATTCCTGGTTATCCTCGGTATCGCCTGTGCAATCTTCGCGGGATGTGCGTCCACGCCGGGGCCTGGCCCCACGACCACGATCCCCACAACAGCGCCCACCACGGCACCACCCACCGCACCCACAACCTCGGCCGCCACCACGGTACCTACGACGATCCCGGCGACCGTCACCACCCAGCCGACCACCAGCGGCGAGGTCACGGTCAGTCTGGTCGCAAAGAACATCGCGTTTGACCCGTCCCAGATCACGGTACCTGCAGGGGCACTGGTGACGATCCATTTTGACAATAAGGATACCGGGGTACCCCATAACTTTGCGCTGTACACGGATTCGCATGCAACCACAAGGATCTTTGTCGGTGATTTCATCACCGGACCGAACACGATCACCTATACCTTCACCGCCCCCTCAACACCAGGGAATTATTTCTTCCGGTGCGATGTGCACCCGGAGAC
>JAJRDF010000116.1 GCA_028678555.1 Methanomicrobiales archaeon | reverse complement strand
GCCGTGTACCTGACCCTCTCCACCGGTATCGGCGCCGGGGTGCTGGAAGGCGGCCGGCTCCTCTTCGGCCGGGACGGAAATGCCGCCGAGGTGGGGCACTTCGCCGTCGACACCACCTACCGGGTCCGGTGCGGCTGCGGCCACGAGGGGCACTGGGAGGGATATGCCTCCGGCCGGCACCTCCCACAGTTCTTTGCCCGGTGGTGCGAGGTCCATGGCCGGCCGCTGCCCAAGGGCTGGAAAGGTGAACCTGGAGGGATCTTTGCCCGTGCACGCCAGGGCAATCCCGATGCCACCGCCTTCATCGACGAGCTGGCCCGGATCAACGGCCGGGGCATCTCTGATCTGATCGTCGCCTATGACCCGGAACGGATCATCCTGGACGGTGCTGTGGTACGGGAGAACGGTGACCTGATCTATCCCCGGTGCCTGCCCTTCATCGACCGGTTCCTGCCCCTCCCGGAGCTGCTCGTCTCGCAGCTGAATGGCAGAGCTCCGCTTCTTGGAGCAGCGATCCTGGCCCTGGGGGAGCCGGAGATACCCGGGACAGAGGTGTTCCGTGCGTTTTCGGAACTGCCACGCAGCCAGTGAGAGGCCCTGTCCTAAAGTCCTGCCGGCACGTCAAGATTCAGGATTCCCTTCTGGATGGGGACACAGGATTTTGTCGACACCGCACCGCCCCTTCCCTGCCGCCGTCACGCCGTCTTCAGGACTGCAAGCGCCGGCTTGGCCGAGCCATCCTCGCGGAGGAGTCCCCATTTGAAGTCATCGCCTGTCTGGTCCTGCGCCCGGTAGATGATAGCCACGGGCACGTTTGCCGCCCGCATCTGCTGGATCCAGGTGGTCATCTTCTCGGCCTGGATGGCCTCGCTCCGGGTTGTCCACTGGTCGGTGGGGGCCGAGGCGAAACCTCCCTCGGTGATCCAGACCGTCGGGGTGTAGTACGCACCATTCTTATACACCCGGATATCCTGGCGGAACGTGTTCACTTTCCCGGTGAGACCACCGGACCACTTGGAATTGAAGTCCATGTACGCGTGGAGCGCCGCTGCATCGACCTTGCAGGCGGAATTCGAGAAGACCTGCTGGTAATGCGTCTTCTCGCTGTGGGCCCCTGCAGAGGGTTCATAGGCCAGCGCAGGTGCCAGCACCCGGGCCTGCGGATCGGCAGCCTTGATGGCCTCGGCGGCACCGAGAACCCTGCCGGGCCACTGGTCCAGGTTCGGGAAGGTGGTCGGGGCCATGTCAGGTTCGTTCTCGATCTGATAGGTGAGGCCCCTGCCCCGGTAATGCTGGGCAACAGCCGACCAGAAGGCATTGGAGTCTGCCACAGATGCGGTGGTCATGTCCCCGTGCTGGGAGGGGGCACCGCCCGGCCACCACCAGGCCAGGAGAATCACTTTGTAGCCCGACTGCTCGGCCTTCCGGATCTGGTCATCCGGCCAGGCCCACCAGTTCGAGAGCCCGTTCGTGTCGGTTCCTGTGTAGAAGACCCGGATCCGTGCCCACTGGGCGCCGGCGTTCTTCACCGTGGACCAGGAGGTTACATTCTCATTGCCCAGCCAGGCGGAACCCAGCTGGAAACCGGTCACCGGTGCCGGGGTTCCGGTCGGGACGGGAGTCGGCGTTACCGTCGGCGTGGGAGTGGGAGTCCGGGTGGGTGTAGGTGTGGGGGCGGCCCCGATGATGAAGGATTTCGTTCCCGAGAGCCCGCCACCGGGGGGAGCGGTGAATACCTGCACTGTGCGGGTTCCCTGAAACGCACTATCAGATGCCGGGATACTGGCTGTCAGTTGCGTGGAGGAGACGTAGGTGGTCGTCCGGTCCTGGCCGTTCCACCTGACCTTTGTGGTTTTCACAAACCCGGTTCCCGTCACCGTCAGCGTGAATGCCGCTCCACCTGCCGTGGCCGTGGAGGGGGAGAGGGATGAGATGACCGGTACCGGGTTCGGTACCGGGGTGGGCAAGGGAGTCGGGGTCGCGGCCGGGGTGATGGTGAAGGCCCGGTTGGACGATCTCCCTCCACCGGGAGTGGGGGTGTAGACAGAGACCCACCGCGTGCCGGAGTAGGTCAGGTCAGAAGCCGGAATGCTGGCCGTGAGTGTCGTGGAGGAGACATAGGTCGTTGTCCGATAGACACTGCCCCACAACACATTGCTCGTCGGGGCAAACCCGGTTCCGGTCACCGTCAGGGTGAACGCAGAACCCCCCGCAGCAGCGGTGGACGGTGACAGGCCGGAGAGAACGGGCACCGGGTTGCGGGAGGGAGTCGGTGTCACCGTCGGGGTTGCGGTGGGGGTGGGGGTCACGGTGGCAGTCGGAGTAGTGAGGGGAGTCTTCGTGGGCGTCGCCGTTGCCGTCGGGGTCGGTGTGGGGGTCGTGGAGCCGGACGTAAGCTGGACGTTCAGGTCGGTCCGGGTCTGGTTTGCACTCACATCCCTGATCTCCGCCTCTCCATAGCGGCGATCAAACCGGTTGGGATTGACGCTGATAAGATAGGACATCGTCGGGGAGATCTTCACCTGCCCCGAATAGAATCCGCCGGTATCTGTGTACGTGTAGACAGCGGCCCGGTAGTCCCTGCTCATGATATATACAAAGATACCCTCAAGGGCATTTCCCCCGCTGTCTGTGACCTGCCCACCGAGGACGATGTAACCGGGAGGGATGGTGGGTGTGGGAGTCACGACCGCCAGGGCCGTGGCGGGTATCAGCGATGCAAGAAAGAGTACCATCAGAAATGATGCGAGAGTCCGTTTCATGTCAGTGCCTCGTCGGATACTGAGGATGCGTCCATCCCCGGTGAACGGATGTGATAGTATCTATTCTATGTTATCATATATATTGATTCCTTATTATTATTAATCCTATTAATGCTTTGAATAAATTTTTAACGCATATTGGACGTTTATAACCGCATCTGAAAGCATTTCAATGGTTTAAAGAAAGATTCCTCCTGAGTATCACCCTGCACTGCTGGCCCGTACACACCGGTGATCGTGCCGGTCTCCGGTGCCGGAGGGAAAATTAGGTGATGTTCCCCCGCCAACCCTCTCATCCGGTTGGGCAGAATCCATGAACGATCACCTTCCTGCTGCCTGCGTGTTGGGGCTTCTCCTGGTGCTTGGGACCGGATGCCTGATCCTGGGTTCGGTGCGGGACGTGGAGTGCGAGGTGCTGGAGGCCACCAGCAGTCTCACCGGCATGTCGGCAAACGCCACCCCCACCATCCCCCAACGCAGCGTGACGGTCCAGTTCGCCTGCACCAATTCCGGCTGGATCTCCCTGGCCAACGTGACAGCCGAGGTCCGTATCGCCGAGAAGGACCGGGAGGTCGGGGGAGGGTGGTACACTGCAGGGGACCTGGTTGCCGTGCAGCAGGTTCCCCTCGGGACCCTGGAACCCAACACGCCGGTCATCAGGAGGATCCGTTTCCGCAAGCTGAACTGGAGCCGGGATGTCGGGATACGGATCCGGCCTTACCAGGAATAATCACGGGCAATCCGCGCTCTCCTGTGGGCCACTTCCTCCCCGTCCCCGCATGAATCCAGATTCTCCAGCCTTATGTCAGGAAAAGAAGGTTACGGCAGAGAGATCTTCTCCTGAAGGGGGGGAATACCATCCCCGTGCCGTGAATCCCACCGCAGGTGAAAAAAGATTGGATATCGCCGGAATGGTTACACGACAGCCGCGTTGAAGGTGTCGCACGAATTGATGTCACCGGTGGCGAACCCTGCCTGGAACCATCGTACCCGTTGCGCCGATGTGCCGTGGGTAAAGGAATCGGGTACCACGTAGCCCTGGGTCTGTTTCTGCAGGTTATCGTCACCGATCTTCGAGGCCGCGTTCATGGCTTCCTCCACGTCCCCGGCCTCGATGATATTGTGTGCCCTGTTCGCACGGTTCGCCCAGACGCCGGCGTAGCAGTCAGCCTGCAGTTCCAGCATCACCGAGTAGCGGTTAGCCGTGACCTCGTCGCTCCGGCGCTGGATTTCCGTGACCTGGTCCAGGATCCCGAACTGGTTCTGCACGTGGTGGCCCACCTCGTGGGCGATAACATACGCCTGGGCAAAATCGCCCGGGGCCCCGAACTGGTCCTTCAATTCCTGGTAGAAACTCAGGTCAATGTACACCTTCTGATCGTTCGGGCAATAGAAGGGGCCCGTCGCTGACTGGGCATACCCGCATGCCGAGTCCACTCCGCCGGAAAAGAGTACCAGCGCGGGATACTGGTAGGTCGCACCATTCTCCCGGAAGATTTCCGTCCAGCTGTCTTCAGTGTAGCCCAGCACCACCGAAACAAAATCCGCCAGCTGCGCCTCCTCCGCTGATATCGTTCCGGACTGGGTGATCCCACCTCCATACGAGCCCCCGCCAGCTTCCGTAATCTGGCTCAGCACCGTGCCCGGATCCGCACCCAGCAGCACAGCGACAAGGAGCAGAACGATGATCCCGGCACCACCAATGGCCCCTCCTTTCACGATCTGTCCACGCCTGTCCTCAACGTTGGTACTCCGACGTCCATCCTGCCATCTCATGTTCCACCCTCCTTTCGGAAAATCTCCTGTATCTCTACCGGTGATACAACGGATATTCTAGTGGTACTCTCAGGCCGCCCAGGGGTTCACGTCCCGGGAAGCCTGTTCGCCGTTGTTGTGTGTCACTAGGGAAACAGAGATCTTAAATCTGTTTATTCCAGGGGACCTGACGGAACATCGGTATCACGCCAATGGTGTCACGATCGCAGGTCCCGGGAGACAGGAGATACGCATGATCCGGCGTTGTTGCCCGGGATCAGGGGCAGGTGGAACACACAGGCAGGGAAACATTTAATTCAGAGTAACCGCTCTCTGCATACGGGGGTGTATGACGTGAGGAAAAAGGATCTCGGAAAGGAATTCCCGAGTGTGCTCGACAGCGCCTACAGGGAATCCCAGAGGCACCGGAAGATAGCCGACATCATGAGCAGGGATGTCATGACAACCACGACAGGCACTCTGATGGATGAAGCAGCAAGGAGCATGGGCGAA
>JAJRDF010000115.1 GCA_028678555.1 Methanomicrobiales archaeon | reverse complement strand
CCCCGCCGCGTGGGCACCCCCCGACGGTGTACCGGGATTGTAGTTCACACCGGTACACACCGGTTTGGCGTGCCATCCTCATCGGGGGAAGGCCCGGGTGGGGGCAGAGCCCCCTCCCGCACCATGTTCACGGAACGACCCGTGCGATGGATCCGGAGAAACCTAAGGTCACCCCTTATCCCAGGGAAGACTGCAGATCACCCGCGATGGGGCCTCGTCAGGTCCATGCGGGAGTCGTTTCGACGCCGTCGTGCCCTGTCCACCCTTCAGGAGCAGAAATTGCCTGGGAGGCATTTGCCAGGGTGAAAATATCCAGGTTCATGGATCCGACCTTTCCATCCCTCTTGAAGTAGTATTCCATCACCCGGTAGGGAACATTCCCTGACTGCTCGATATCGTACCAGCTGAACCAGTAGTTCAGGCGGTACGTACGCTTCTCGTAGCCGTTGAGGGACGCATACGACTCCACATCGTAGGCGATGACGATATCGTAGGGCTCGCGGTACAGGATGTCCTCGTCCACCCTCCGGCTGAAATAGCTGATATTCTTCGCGGCATCTCCCCGGAAATACCACGGGAGGGGCCAGTAGTTCTTGGAGGAGATGGCCACCCGGTCCGCGTGCCCCACGAGGGCCATCACCTCCCGCATCTGCTCCGAGTTCTGGACCTGCACGATGGGCTCGTTCACGTCAGCCGGGACGAAGGCCACGTGCCAGGTACAGAGAGCGAGGAAGACCACGGAGACCACGGCGATGATGGTCTTCGTATCGGTCAGCCGGTACACGGCCACAAAGACCATGGGGAGGAGCTGCTGGAGGATCAGCCAGGGAACCTTCTCGCCGATGTACCCGTAGGCCGCCATGGAAAACACCATCCAGAGGATACAGAAACGGGTGAACTCCTCCTGTTTCAGGATTCCCGCCCCGGCCCCCATCTGGGCAAGGGACCGGGAGACCAGCTCCCCCATCTCCGGTTCCCCGCTCCGGCCCCGGACGCGGTCAGCCCACCGTTTCAGGCGGTACCCGAGACCGGTTTCCCCCAGCAGGAACTGGCCGGCCCCGTACATGGCCAGGAGAAAGATGGGCAACTCGTAGAGAAGCAACAGGAGGATGTAGAAGTAGGGCGGGCCGCAGAGCCGGCACTGCTCGTGCATGGATGTCCAGTGTTCAAGGGCCCTCTGGGCACCGGTGGTGAGGGTCTCCGGATGGGCACCCAGGGCACTGTACAGGAATGCCACGATCCCTGCGACCACGATCACCGCGCTGATCAGGTGGATCTTCCACTCGGACGGGAGCCGGAATTTCCCCTTCCAGATGGCGTACACGAAGTAGAGGCCGAAGATGGCCAGGATCAGGGGGAACTCCTCCTTGCTGCACAGCCCCCCGGCAACCCCCAGGGCAGCGAGAATGGCATACCGGCCCTTCCCGGTATCCAGGTACAGGAAGAGGGCTACGACGAGCAGCATCGTGAAAAAGAGCATGAAGATGTCGTGCCTGAGGAAGCGGGAGAAGTAGACCATACTGGGCGAGAGGGCAAGGAAGAGGGCCGCGACCAGGGTCTCCCGCTTCCCCAGGAATCCATGGCGCTGCAGCGGGAGGAGGAGCAGGATGATGAGGCATCCCAGGAGGGAGGGGATGAGCCTTCCTACGAGGTCACTCTCGCCGAAGAGATAGAACATCCCGGCGGTCACGTAGTAGAGGATGGGGCCGTGGTACGAGGGATCATAGGACCAGATCCCCTCGGAGAGGAGCCGGTACGCGAACCAGGCGTGGATGGCCTCGTCGTGGTGGAAGAGCTTGAGGTCCAGGACCGCGAACCTGAGAACGACGGCTGCGGCGAAGATGGCAAAGAAAAGAACTTCAAAGGAGAGCTTCTGCCGGATCCCTGCCGGGATCAGGGCGGCAGCCCGCCGCATGGGGGTCAGCTCTCCAGAACGATCTCGATCCCGATATCCTTGGGCACCTGAATCCGCATCAGCTGGCGGAGGGCGCGCTCGTCTGCGTCGATATCAATGAGCCGTTTGTGGACGCGCATCTGCCACCGGTCCCAGGTGGCAGTCCCTTCGCCGTCAGGGCTCTTCCGGATCGGGACGATGAGGCGCCGGGTGGGCAGGGGGATCGGTCCTGCCAGGTTCACACCGGTTCGCTCTGCAATCTCCCGGATCCGGTCACAGACCATCTCGACCTTCTTGCAGTCGGTCCCCGAGAGGCGGATTCTGGCTTTCTGCATGTGACGTCACCGGAACGTGAGGATTATCTCAACTGTTTCTGGACAAGGTCAATGCACATCCCGGCGGCAATGGTGGACCCCATGTCCCGGATAGCGAACCGGCCCATCTGCGGGATCTCCTTGATCCGCTCGATGACCATCGGACGGCTGGGCTTGATGACCACGATGGCGGCGTCACCGGTCTTTAAGAAGGTGGGGTTCTCCTCCTTCACCTGGCCGGTCTTCGGGTCCAGTTTCTTCTTGAGCTCGGTGATGGTGCAGGCCACCTGCGCCGTGTGGCAGTGGAAGACCGGGGTGTAGCCCACGGTGATGGCGCTGGGGTGGTAGAGGACCACGATCTGGGCGGTGAACTCGTCGGCCACGGCCGGCGGGGAATCTACGGGCCCCAGCACGTCGCCGCGCCTGATGTCGTTCTTTGCGATACCGCGGACGTTGAAGCCCACGTTATCTCCCGGCACCGCCTGGGGAATCTCCTCGTGGTGCATCTCGATGGACTTGATCTCACCGGTCTTGTTGGCCGGCATGAAGATGACGTTCATGCCCTTCTTCATGATGCCCGTCTCGACCCGGCCGACCGGCACCGTGCCGATACCTGAGATGCTGTACACATCCTGGATCGGGAGCCGCAGCGGGAGGGCCGTGGGTTTCTCGGGTTCCTTCAGGGTGTCCAGGGCTTCAAGGAGGGTCGGACCCTTGTACCACGGGGTCTTGTCACTCTTCTTTGCGATGTTCACGCCCTGGAAGGCGCTGGCCGGGATGAAGAGCATGTCATCCGGCTTGTAGGCCACCATCTTCAGGAGGTTCGTGACATCCGCCTTGACCGCCTCGAACTTCTTCTGGTCAAAGTTGACCGCATCCATCTTGTTCACGAGGATGATCAGCTGCTGGATGCCCAGGGTCCGGGCCAGGAAGACGTGCTCCTTGGTCTGCTCCTGCACGCCGTCCGGTCCGGACACAACGAGCACCGCCGCGTCAGCCTGCGACGCACCGGTGATCATGTTCTTCACAAAGTCGCGGTGCCCGGGGCAGTCCACGATGGTGAAGTAGAACTTGGCGGTGTCGAACCGCTTGTGGGCGATATCGATGGTGATCCCGCGGTCTCTCTCCTCCTTCAGGTTGTCCATGACCCAGGCGAACTCAAAGGTCCCCTTGCCCTTGGACTCAGCCTCCTTGCGGTACCCGTCAATCACGTGCTGCGGTACCGCTCCCGTCTCGAAGAGGAGGCGGCCCACGGTCGTGGACTTGCCGTGGTCGATGTGGCCGATGACGGCCAGGTTCATGTGGGGCTTCTCACTTGCCATAAATGGTATCCTCCTGTCACATGCAGGACTGTTGCGGCCGCATCAGTCCTGCAAGGGGCTGCCACGGACGCAACAGTCGGGTTGCTGCGAGTGTAAATTATTGGATCGGCACCTATATAAATCATTTCGAGAGGGGTGGATCGAGGGAATCTGGCCCCGGAATTGGAGAATCGACATCCCTATATCCGTTGCCCCCCCACGGGAGATCTGACATGAAGACGCTCGTACTCCAGAGGAATGAGAAGACGGGCCAGGTGACGGTCCAGTGCGCCGACGGCGAGGTGTCGGTGTACAGCCACTGCGAGTACTGCCGCCACTGTGCCGGTGTCCGGGTGGGGAAGCGGGTCATCCCGTCCCCCATCATCCAGGCGCTGAAAGAGGTGAAGCGGGGGACAAGCCCTGACGAGTCCCTGATGAACGCGGCCATGATGTTCAACACGCTCGTCAGGGACGGGAGCGCCATCGAGTGCACTGACGACGGGAATGAGGGATTCAGCTCCCTGTATACCCGCTGAGCTCGCCCACGATCTCTTCCCGGAACCTGTCAAAGTGCAGGTCATCCAGCTGGTCCGAGAGGAGCCGGCCGCTCCAGGCCCTCCGGTACACCCACTGGATAATCTTCTCCACTGCCGCCACCACCTTCTCCTCGTCTTCCAGGAGGATCAGCTGCCGCCCCAGCATCGGGTGACGCCCGCGTCTCCCGCCCACCACGATCTGGTAATGCCGGTGCTCGGACTTCAGGAGATGGAACGGGCAGGACTGGACGCAGACCCCGCACTGGACACATTTCTCATCATCCACCACCGAGATCCCGTTCCGGATGGAGATGGCGCACTCCTTGCAGTACTCGGCGCAGGTGCCACAACCGGTGCAGAGGCCGGGAACCCGCTTCGGCTTGATCCTCCCGATGATCCCGATCTCGTTCAGCATCGGGCTCGTACAGGCGTTGGGGCACCCCGAGATGGAGATGCGGATCTTCACCGGCATCTCCTTCCCGAAGAGCCGCTCGTCCAGCCGTTTTGCGAGGCCGATGGTGTCAATGGTGGCGTACTTGCACCGTTCTGATCCCGGGCAGGCAATGATGTTCACCACCTCGTCCCGTTCCGAGCCGATGGGCGTCCCGTTTTTCACGAGGGCTTTCGCGAGCCGGGGAAGGCGTTCCGGCTTCACGTGGGGGATCTCGATGGTCTGGCGGGTGGTGACATGGACCGTCCCGTCGCCATACCGTTTCGCAATGGCGGCGAGGCCGCGCATCTTCTCGACCGGGAAGTTGCCGGCCGGGAGCCGGATCCGGACCGTGCAGAGATCCGCGTTCCGCTCCGTGATCACCCCGCCCTTCATGTGAATGCCGTACGTGTGGGCCATCGAGTTAGTACTCGCAGCCGGGGGCAAAAAAGGGGGCAGTCCGGGAGTGATGACCTTAAAATCAAAGAACCCAGCGAGTATCCATCCCTTCGGAAAGAAAACGGCCAGCAGCGTGGATGGAAGATACCTCTTGGAGCATCCTCCTGATCGGG
>JAJRDF010000014.1 GCA_028678555.1 Methanomicrobiales archaeon | reverse complement strand
CAGGTGCCCGCTTCCCCTCCCGGTGCGCCGCCGCCCCTGGACGTGACCACGCTCCAGGAAGAGATCCTGGGACCCCTGCTCTCCATCGCCGATCCCCGGGGCGATCCCCGCCTGCAGTACATCCGCGGGACCCTGCCCCTCTCCGCCCTGGAAGAGATGGTGGACAGCGGGCGGTTCGCCGCCGCCTTCGCCATGCAGCCGGCTTCCATCGGGACTGTCATGGCCGTTGCCGATGCCGGCGGCGTCATGCCCCCCAAGTCCACATGGTTCGAGCCCAAGCTGTACAGCGGCCTCGTCGTGCACACGCTGGACTGAAGGGACAACACCCTTATCGCATCCCCGCGCCCAGTTTTTTCCGATGATCTCGCTGGTACTCCCCAAGGGCAGCCTGGAGCAGCAGACGCTCCAGCTCTTCAAGGAAGCAGACCTTGAAGTGAAGCGGACCGACCGGGACTACAATCCCCGGATCAGTGATCCCCGGATCGGGAAGGTGAAGATCCTCCGGCCGCAGGAGATCCCCACCTACGTGGCCATGGGGGCCTTTGACCTGGGCATCACCGGCCTGGACTGGGTGCGGGAGACCGGATCCGACGTGGTGGAGGTGGCGAGCCTCTCCTACTCCAAGACCGGCGAGGGGAACGTCAGGATTGTTGTCGCCGTCTCCCAGGAAGAGCAGATCCCGGACCCGACCCGGATCCGGCCCGGGAGCCGGGTCACCACCGAGTATCCCAACCTGACCCGGCGCTACTTCGAGGATCTCCGGATCCCGGTGCAGCTCTTCCCCTCCTTCGGAGCCTCGGAGGCGAAGGTCCCGGATCTCATGGACGTGGTGGTGGACCTGACCGAGACGGGCACCACCCTGCGGAGGAACGGCCTCAAGATCATCGGCCAGATCATGGAGTCGTACACGGTGGTCATCGCGAGCCCCGCGGCCTGGAAGGACCCGGTGAAGCGCCTGGCCATTGAGGAGATCCTGACCCTTCTCCGGGGGGTCATGGAAGGCAGGACCCGGGTGCTCCTCTCCATGAATGTGCCCGCCGCCCGGATCGACGCGGTGATCGGCATGCTCCCGGCCATGAAGACCCCCACGGTGAGCCGGCTCCACAACCTGGATTACTTCAGCCTGGAGACGGTAGTGCCGAAGGCGGAGGTGAACCAGCTGATCCCCCGGCTCAAGGCCGCGGGGGCAGAGGACATCCTGGAGATCCCCATCGCCAAGATCGTCCGGTGAACGGTTTCCGGGTAAGGGAATCCCCGCGGCATCCCCCCCGAGGGCACCTTTCCCGTTGACGGCAGTGGTCCAGGGTGATCCCCCGGGGGATCCTCTGTGCCCTGAGCAGGGAAGCACGTCCGGCGAATCCGGGTGGACCGGCCCCGGACGATCCGTCCCGGCATCCGCCCGGAGGGGAGCCCGGCCACCCCTCCGGGGAGAGCCCGGGGGAAGGTTCCGGTTTAAACCCAGAAAAAGAAAAAGATGGGTTGAAGAAGACCTGATAATGGACTGTTAAAAAACATAACGTTTATCATCTGTTTGAAGAAATAAATGGTTACGACGATATGATGCGCTCCTCCCCCATGTACCTGTTCCTCGCCCTTCTTACCCTGCTGGCCATTCTTTCCAGCGGGTGTGCGTTTCTGGGAAGCAAGTCCCCGGGGGGAGAAGACGGCCTCACCGACATCACGGTATATTCCAGGGACCGCTCCACCCTGGATGATGCCCTGCAAACGCTCCGGTCGGACGAACAGAAAGGCCTCGTGGACCTGACAGGGATGGAACTCACCCAGGTGCTGGGGATCCGGGTAGACCGGTCCGGGAGCGCACGGACCTGGACGCTGGGATACCGGGGCGAAAACATGACACGGATCCTGGAGTATTCGGGAGGGGCATGGGACATGGTGGATGCAGAGATACCCATTCCCGATGAACGGATCCCTCTGGACCAGCTGGTCCTCCCGAAGCGGCTCTTCGAGATGCAGAAGAATCCCATCGGTGAGGCATACTCCCGGCAGGGGGTCAACGAGAGCGAGCTCATGCTCAGGGGCGAGACGTATCTCCTGACCATCCCGTCGCCCTCGGGCACCACGATCCTCACCTTCGATGCACGCACCGGGGGGGTGAAACCATCCTCCTGAACAGGGAATCCGGGCAGTCCCAGATCGACTTCCTGGTAGGCTTCACCATCTTCATCTTCTCCCTCGTGGTCGTCGCCAACATGGTCCCCAGCCTGCTCGTCGGGCTCCAGCGCTCCACTGCCATCGATTATGACGCGGTGGCCTACCGGACCGCCGTCATCCTGACGGAGGACCCGGGGGAACCCTCCATCTCAGCCCTGCCCGGAGTCTATGTTCCCACCGATGCCACCCGGTTCCAGTGGGACTCCAAGACCCCCTCCTTTCTGAAAAACTTCATGCAGGGTTCATCCGCCCTCCGGTTCGGTCTTACCGTCTCGCGGGACAGCCCCAACATCCTCTCGCAGCGCAAGATCAACCTCTTCTTTGATCCCGCGTTCACCGCAGAGGAGATCCGGCAGTGCCTGATCTATGGGGAGATCCCCTATGGGTACAACATCACCCTGACCCGTCTGGACACACAGGAGGTCTTTACGAATGGCACCGGTCCCTACCCGGAGGGGCGGTACGGCTACATCCGCCGGTACGTGAAGATCAAGAACTATACCAGTGCGACGGTCACCAATGAAACCCATCCCGGGTTCAATGCCACGACGCAGTATCTCACTCCACCCTTTGACAACTCCCAGTATCAGACATTCCGGGTGGCACTCGATGGCCTCTGGCTGTACTGGGACGGGACCGGATCCCGGAAATACCTGGTGAGCACGCCCTATGTCATCGACCCGACCCAGGACAACATCACCGTGAACCTGGGGCTGGAGGGATTCCTGAACAACTCCCACGTGAACCCGAACGCATTCACCCAGGAACTACCCAACCCGAAGGTCTATTTCGACTGGGATGCCTGGCGGGCGAACTGTGATCAGCCGGGAACCCCCCCCTGCAGTGTTCTCTACCCGCAGGATATTCCCCCGAATTATGCCACCCTGCGATCCATCGAGTTCAGGGACAGGAGCGATAACCCTATCGATCTCATCACTGCCGGGGCGAAGGTGACCGTCTCCTACCATGATCCCGATACGGCCGACACGATGCTCCCGCTGACCGATCTGGATCCGCCATCCCCGGTACGGGTCGGGAACTGGATCAACCTTACCATCGGCAATGTCCCGCAGGATTATATGGAACAGAACAAGCGGATGGATATCGTGTACACGTTCGGGGAGGATCCCGTGGTAAATCCGGGAGTGGATCCCGGGGATCCGGCGGATGATATCTCCCTGTACATCCCCCGCACGCTCATCTCCGGAACGCTGCGGTACGACTACAACCCGGCAAACGTCACCCAGCCGGCCCTCGCCCCCGGTATCCTGGAGGTGGCCATATGGTGAACAGCGACGCACAGCTCTACACCATGGAGGGGATTGCGGCCGGCGTGATCATGATCCTCACCGCGTACCTGGTGCTGGGCTCCACCAGCGTGTACACACCGGGGGACACCCATATCACGGACATGCAGCTGGAACAGGTGGGGGCGGACGTCCTGAAGATCATGGACACACCTCCGGACCTGAATAATGCATCGGAGCTGGAAAAGATCGTGGCCACCAACGACGGGGCCCGGTTCCACCAGCTGTTCTGGGAGACGTACCTGATGAGCGGGGAGATCGCTGCACAGAAGACCACCCGGACCGGATCCTCCATCATTACCAACGCCACGGTGTACTACCATTACACGGACACCGTCACTGATCCCCTGAACCCTCAGCCGGTAATCCAGGGGTATCAGCTCTCAAAACCGCTGATCCCCTACTCAGGGAGTGAACCCGGGGTCCGGGTGACCAGGTACGTGAATGTAACGGCAAGAAACACGACGGATTGTTCCAGCTGTTGCCCGATACCTCCCTGCGATCCTGCGCTCTGCCCCAAGATGCCGGCCACTGTCGAGGATCGCCCGCAGGTCATGCTGGTGGAGGTGTTCATGTGGAAGGCCTGAGCCCGGAGAGGAAGGAGGAAGGCCAGTGGATCGTGCTGATGGGATTTCTCGTCTCCATCGGGATCTTCTTCCTGGCCCTGATCCTCTCCCAGTCCACCATCGTGGGGCAGACCACGGCGGAGGGGGTTCTCGAGTTCCCCAAGAACGATCTCCAGGATGTCCGGGCAGAGATCCTGGATATCACGAAGGAGAAGAGCATGGGCTCGCTCACTCAGGCGCAGGAGAACAGGGTCATGGAGGATATCCAGAACCTGAGCCTGCACCGGAAGAGTGCCCTTGTCGAGTACCTCATCGGGGACTGGGACCCGGGGGCAGGGAACCGCATTGTGAGAATCCATTACAACAACGGGGTGTTTGAGTATGATGAAACCGCGAGTGTCCGGTACTGAAGCGGCCAGGGGCGAGGCCGGGATTACGAACCTGATGGAATACATCTCTGTCTCTGCCATCCTCATCATCCTCATGGTGGTGGTCATGTTCATGGTGAATGCCGTCTTCATGCAGGGGCCGGCCGACACCCTGCGGTTCCATGCATTCACCGATATCGGGAACGGGATCAGTGTGCGGATCGTGGACGTCTACGTGATTGCACCCGATACCGGCACCATGAGTTCGGTGTTCGATATCCCGGATGACGTGGCCGGAGGCGAGTATTTTGTGCAGGTGGAGGGTGAGGGGGATGCCCAGAAGATCCTCGTGGAGTCAGGGAATATCCAGAGCCGGATCGATATCTCCGGGATCGGTGCCACGAAGGCCGTCACCGGGAGGACCACCAGCCGGGGCTGGAACCTCATCCAGTACAACTCCGCGGGATTTGACGGCGGGTGAGAGAGATGTACCTGAAGGAAGAAGGAGTATCGGAAGCGATCGGCTACATCATCATCTTCGGCCTGGTGATGACGGGCATCGGGCTCATCACCCTGTACGGGTACCCGGTGCTGATGCAGCAGGAGTCCTCGGCCAACATCAAGAACATGGAACAGACGATGATCGTGCTGCAGAACGACATGAAGAGCCTGACCTACAAGCTGGTCCCGTACAAGGAGACCACGCTCCGGGTCAGCGGGGGAACGCTCTCGCTTGTCAACCGGACCGTTATGGATCAAAATTTTGACATTTCCTACGCGGGATCACCCGCGGTGTCGGGATTCCTCCCGGGCGAGCTGCGGTTCATCTCGACGAAAGACAACGTGGTGATCGGCCTGGAGAACGGGGCGGTGATGGAACGCAAGATCGGTGCCACCGGCTCCTTCATGCTGGCGGATCCCCGGTGGTACGTGGACGAGAACGCCATCACCAACGAAAAAACGATGATTATCAACCTGGTGGAGCTCGGCTCCCGAATGGAACTGCCATATCTCTCGCAGACGGGTGTGGGAACTGTGCGGATGCGGCATTTCCAGACCCTGTTCAGGAATCCGACGGGTATTCCAGGCGCCGGGGGACAGGTGGTCATCACCTATCATCCCAGTACGATGGAGGGCGGTGCCTACGACTACTCCCAGGCCTGGCGTAACTTCCTCACCGATTCCAGCGGTCTCGCCATGACAGAGACGGCCCCCAATTCGAATTCGTACTATCGTGATGGCATCAACAACCTGGTGATCAAGCAGTACGACCTGATCGTGGAGGAACTATAAGCTGCTGTCCCGGGACCCCTCCCCCCCACCGCATCCCCCTTTTTCTGATACCATCTTTCCCGATGCCGGTCAGTCATTGGCCTGGACTGGGACACGGGGATACCCCGGAACCTTCGGGCGCACCCGGATGCTTCAGGTCCGGGATTTCCCGAAGAGCTGTTCGGCCGGACAGCCCAGTTCCCGCTGCCTGCAGAACCTGCAGGCGATCCGGGTCCGGACCAGGCCGGTCCCGGCAAATCCCAGCAGGAAGAGGGCAACGACCAGGATCAGGATCAGCGGGTCAAACTGCCAGATGAGGAGCAGGATGCCTGTGGCCATGGGGACCAGGGTGACCAGGAAATCGGGGAGGATATCGATCCGGGAGATCTTCCGCTGACAGAAGCGGGCCGGATCACCGCGGGGGAAGAACCAGGCACTGACCACCCCCTTCCCGAAAGCACAGACCTTCCCGTAGTAAGCGCAGTCCACGCAGTGCCCCCGGAGAAGGCGGATCTCCAGGAACAGGACAAAGGCCAGATAGCACAGGGTAAGGGGAGGCCAGGCCAGGTACATGAGATATGCCCCGATGAGATAAGTGGAGACCGATACTGCAGTGGAGGCGGCCACGGCCCACATCGGGTATCGGTCCAGGCATGGGGGAGAACCGTCCGGACTCATCCAGAGCATCGGTTATCGTTTCTCCGCTTATGAAGATTCCCGGCCCGCGGTGTGAATCTGACCATGGCAGATGGCCAGGGGGAATTCCCGGATGAACTGATGGGAAGATTCCTCTCCTGAAAACCGATGCGAGGGGAGGGATTTGAACCCGCGAACCCCTTCGGGAGCAGATCTTGAGTCTGCCTCTTTTGACCAGGCTTGGATACCCTCGCACCGGATCATGGGTACGGCTCCGATATGAGGGTAACTGAGGGTCCTGAAAAGGGAGAGCAGTGTAATTGCGGTAGCAAGGTTTCAGGAATTATTCTGGTACTGGTGGGACGCTCCAGGGGGGACCTGCGGTCCCCACGCCGCGTGGGCGCCCCCCCTGCGATTGATCCGAACCGCAGCAGATTCGGTGAAAGCCCAATGGCCCATGCTATCCTCTCGCCGTGGGGAGGGACCGGGAGGGGGCAGCTCCCCCTCCCGCACCATGTGTTGGGATCCTCCGATTGACGCGGATTACTGTGACACTTCAGGGGCAGCGCCCCCTCCCGCACCACCTCAATACATCCGACCGATGGGGAATGCCCCTCTTAGCGGCTCCATCTCCGGATCCACCGTGCCCCGGCGGCATAGGAGAGGGGGATCATCCAGAGGGGATGGGCCACCGTGGCCCAGGCCCCGAAAAAGGCCAGGTAGAGGCGTCCCCCGGGGGTATCGTTCCCGAAGGCCACCATGAAGGCAATAAAGTAAAGGAGGATGCTCACCAGCACGTAGATGAGGATCCCGGCCATGCCGCCCCTCCAGTTGGCCAGGAAGCATAAGGGGCAGGAATATGCCGGGGCTGGCACAGGGTCCGGGGTCATGGGTCCTTCCCTCACATGAAGTCGGCGAGGCCCATCTGCTTCTCCGGCGCCTCACCGAAGGTGGACTGGATCGCCATCTCCAGGACGGCGATCCGCTGGCGGGTGTATCCCGAGATCGCGAACTCGCTGCAGATCTTCCGGGAGACCTCCAGGTACTTCTTCACCGAGGCCTCGTGGATCGTGGGCAGGATCGATCCCCCGCACCGGGGGCACTTCCCTGCCAGGGGGACCCGCCGGTACTTGGTGTTGCACCGGGTGCACCGGACCGTCTGGTTGGAGAAGGCCCGCAGGTTCCCCATGAGATCCGGGATGAAGTGGGTGGTGAGGACCCTTTCTGCCACGTCGTCCGGGTCCACGGCCCGGATCCGGGCGGCCAGGGTGAGCATCGCCTCCAGCTTCTGCTGCATGGTCTCGAGAGTGGTGTAGGTGGACTCCAGGGGCCCTGCCGATATGTCGGAGGTGTCATGGGTGAAGAGGAATCCTTCCAGCTGGGCCGGGGAGCCCAGCCGGTGCTCCACCCGGTCCACCCGTGCCTCGATATCCCGGGGGTGGGCATGCCGGAGCCCTGCGAGATAGAGGTCCAGCGGGTAGCGGGGCCCCACGTCCAGGTTGTGGCTCTCCTTGTCGATCTCTGAGGGGTCGATCTGGCTCGTGATCATCAGCGGTGCGTCCATGGTCCCGCCCCGGTTCTCGGGCAGGTACGCACGGGAGAAGTTCACCAGGCAGTCCATGAGGAGCATCACGCAGTCCTCGTCCCCGTCGCACTGGCCGGTGAAGATCCCCCCTGCCTCCATCGTATGCTCCCCGTCCACCGTCAGGCAGAAGACGGTGGGATCGGGCGAGGGGACCAGTTCCCGCCTCTCCACCCGTTCGGAGATCACTGCCCCGCCGCCCGCGTGCACCGGGAGGCAGTCCCCTTCCTTCACCTCCATGGCGCGGATCCGGCGGAGATAGCCCAGGTCCGCGACCAGCATGGTGTGATCGGGGGTGACGGCCAGGCTCCTCCCCCGGGCGGTCTCGAACCGGATCAGCGCCGCAGGGGATTTGTGGACCGAGACGGCGGTCACCCTCCGGAGGTGGAGCGTGCCCTGGGTGTCCACTGCCCGGACGTACGCCATCTCCTTCGGCGAGGAGTAGTAGGTCCCCAGCCGGTCCAGGCCGGGGGAGGAGACATCGAAGTTCTCCAGCACGAACTGCCGGATGGGCTTCTTCACCCAGCGGGTACCGTCCGAGACGTCGATTTCGGTGTCGCCGTGGAAGCAGTTCCGGCGCTTGGCGGCATGGAAGAACGGGTGGGCGTAGCCTACATTGGCCCGGCTGAATCCCACCAGGCGGGCCAGCACACCCGCGCTCGTGTGGGGGGCGAGACCCACGAGCATCTGGCCCACCAGATCCTCCCGGGTCTTCACCCGGTAGAAGGGCGGGACCCCGTAGCACTTCTCCAGGAGCTCGTCCAGGAACGCCGCCACCTTCACCAGGTACTCGCCGCAGGCCTCCGAGACCAGGATGTCCTGCGGGCGGAGCTCCAGGACCTGGTTCGCTTCCGAGAGCTCCTTCCCGTGGATGTCGGTCAGGTACCCCAGCTCCCGCAGCCGGTCCACCGGCACCCCCACCTCGGAGGGCCGGAAATGGGTGAGGGGCAGGTCGATCATGTCGTACCGGATCGTGCCGTCCTTGAAGACGAAGAGGCCGTGGTGTGCCCGGAGGATCCCTTTCTCCACCGGTTCCACGGCCTTCTCCCGGGAGATCATCCCCCGGACGCCCTTCACGAGCACCGGGGCCGTCTCCCGGATGCCGAGACGGTCCATGGCGGCCTGTAACTCCTCCTTCAGGTTCACGGTCACCCGCTGGGAGGAGGTGGCCGGGGTACCGCAGCGGGGGCAGTGATCCCCCTCCGTCTCACGTTTGCACCGGGGACACCGGAAGACAGGGACCGTGGAGCACCCGCAGATGCACCGGTTCCGGAAATCCTTCCTCCCGCAGGCCGGGCATTTCCGTTCCCCCACATCCACGTCGATGATCCCCTCGCGCTGGGTGAACCCCCCCTCCCGTTTCTCCATCGTCTTTCCGGAGGCCGCCTCCTGGAAGGATCGCCGGGATCCCCCCGACTCCCCGAGAGGGAAGAGGGTATGGGGGGGCGGGGACATCTCCCGGGGCCGGGACTTGCCCGGCCTGCCCATCCGGCCGCCGATCCGGGTCCCTGCCCGGGGGCGCAGCTGCATCCCCGAAAGGTGGGATGCCAGTGCGAGCGTATCGGTCCTCGGTGCCCCGGCCCACTCCGGCCGCTTCGTGAGGTCCGGGGAGAGGCCCAGGCAGGCCAGCAGCACGAGAGGGCGTGAGATATAGATATGGTCCTCCTCCACCCGGAACTCCACCAGCAGATCCTCCAGGACCTTCTCGGTCTCCCCTTTGCGGGGGACCACGAGGGTGCCGTGGTCCATGCGGCCCTCCGAGGCGATGGCATCGGCGAGAGCCTCCATCTCTGCCGTTGTGACATCCTCCCAGAAGTGGCAGAAGTCCGGGTGCAGGTAGCCCCCGGCCCTGGCCTGCCCGATGGCCTCTTCCTCGGTGGCGGGTGCCGGGGCATCGTGTTCCTGCTCCCACCACTCCCGGCAGTAGCCGGCAGGCATCAGGGGGTGGTTGTTCTCCAGGAACTCGCCGAAGGAGATCAGGATCTCCCCCACGTCCAGGATCCGGTCCACCCGGTCCCCCAGTTCAGCGGCCTTTGCCAGGGAGTCGATCCGCTGCACCCCGCCCCCCGTCAGCCGTACCGTGGGCCCTTCGATGGTATCCACCGGGACAATCCCTGCCGCCTTTCCCGGCCGCTCCACCTTCATCTGGGTACCCACGGCGAGAAAACGGCCCAGGACCTCCATGGTGGCCGGGTTCAGGCCCGCGGCGGCAAACCCGCTGTTCCGGGACCGCCCGTACCGGAGCCGGAATCCGCCCTTCCGCATCGGGTGGGCAAAGACCGGCCGGCCGGCGATGATATCCCGCAGGTACTTGTCCCGTGGGGCAATCCCGCCGTTCTCCTGGTCCCCCGTCTTTTTGGCCGACCCGAGGTCCTCCAGCCACTCCCAGCCGTCCATGGCCAGCTTCCGGGTATGCTTCTGGAGCTTGGGGGCCTTCAGGGCCAGCCCCTCGGCGATGACGAGGGCCATCCCGCCCCGGATGGCATTCGTCTCCACCCGCTCCAGGTTCCGGTACCCGCTCACCTCTTCGTGCTCCGTGGCCTCCCCGTCGATGCAGACCGGGCAGTGCTCCACGATCTTCCGGATCTCCCCGTCGCTGGGCAGGTACTGGAGGCTCACCCGCGAGTGGTACTGCCGGATCTCCTCCACGTAGCGGGCCACCTCCTCGGGGCGGGGGCGGTACCTGTCGATCCCCAGGGCCCTCCGGACAAAGTCCCCCACCAGCACCGAGAGGGCCTGGGCGGTTCCCCCGGCGGACCGGATGGGCCCGGCATAGTAGATACGGAGGTAAGACGTGCCGCTGTCGTTCTTCCCCAGGCCCACCTTGGCGATCCCTTCCGTGGGGGCGGCCACCACCCCTTCGGTGAGGACAGCCATGGCGGTCCGGATGGCGTGGTCCAGCACCTCCTCGCTGGTGGTCTCGCCGAAGCGCCGCTGGATGAAGTCCTCGCTGATGGCGAGCGCCACCTCTTCCCGCCCCATCCGCGCCTCCAGCTCCCGGAGCCGAACCGCCACCCCCCGGATCCCCAGGAGCGCCTCGACCCGGTCCGCCAGGTCGTTGGTCACCGGCACCTCCACCGAGGTGCGGGGATCCAGGCCCGCGGCCCGGGCCCGGGACGCCACCGCCATGGCTTCACCGAGGGCGGCGGAGAGACGGGCAAAATAGGCCTCCATCGGTGGGGAGATCTCCATACGCAAGTAGGTGGTGGAGGATGGGATTAATCGGTTGCGGTGGGGGTGTGAAGGTTTCCGGTCAGCTCGTCTCTCCGGTCTCCTTCCGCCCCAGCCGCCGCAGCGCCTCTTCGGCGTCCGGTTCACCGATCCGGGCCAGGGTCAGGGCCGCGCAGGTGGAGAGCACCTCATCGTCCTCCTCCATGGCCTCCCGCAGGGGCTCCACCGCCGGCCTGCCTGCGCGGCAGAGGGCCAGGGAGGCAAGCCCGCGCAGCTCCGGCTCCTCCGATCCTAAAAGGGGAACAAGGGCTCCCACCGCCGTTCCGCCCATCTCACCGAGCGCAGCTGCCAGGTACCGCCGGACCTCCCGGTCCTTCTCCTCCCGGAGCGCCCGGACCAGGGGTTGCACGGCAGGTGCACCGATGCGGGCCAGGCTCCGTGCCGTGTACCACCGGGCGTCGGGGCTTTCCGCCCCCCGGAGTGCCTGTATCAGGGGATCCACGGCAGGTTCCCCCATCTCCTGCAGCCGTTCCTCCGCACGGTGACGCTCGTCGATGGAGCCGCTCCGGAGCGCCGCCAGCAGGCGGTGGACCTCACCTTCCCCTGTCATCGCCGGAACGTGGAGGGGGACGGGGGATAAAGGTTGGCGTGGGCGGTCGCCGGGTCACAGCCCCCGGTCTCCCTCCCAGGGGGATCCTCCGGCGATCATCCTGAACAGGTCCTGCAGCACCTCTCCCCCCATGGCGGCCAGGGCGTCACCCGCGGCGTGGCGGACCCCCGGGTCAGGATCAGAGAGGGCAGCCCGCAGCGCCGGGACTGCCCGTGTATCCCCGAGACGGCCCAGGATGAGGGCCGCATGTTCCCGGATCCCTGCCTGCGGGTGTACCAGGGCCCCCACCAGGGGATCCACCGCAGGGGCCCCCAGGGCCTCCAGGGCGGATGCCGCTGCATCCCGGAGGGCGGGGTCCCCATCCCCCAGGGCCCCCACCAGGGGCCCGATGGCGCGGGGGTCCCGGGTCCATCCCAGCGCGGCAGCGGCGGCCTGACGGTCCCGGGACGTGCCGCCGGCGAGGAGGGACAGGAGGGGGCCCACAGCCTCCGGGCCGATCCTACCCAGCGCCTGTTCCGCCCGGGACCGGACGTACCGGTCATCATCCCGGAGCGCACGGACCAGGGCTTCCGCCGCCGCTGCTCCGCCGATGTCCCCCAGCACCACCGCCGCCCTCCACCGGACATCCGGGTCAGGGCTCTCCAGCGCCTTGGCCATCGCCGGGAGGGCATCCCCTCCCATGCGGCCCAGCGCCTCCGCCGCCTTCCAGCGCACTCCCTGGTGGGGATCGCCGAGCGCTGTCACCAGGGAGGGCATCGCTTCCCGGGCTTCCATCCCTGCCAGCGCCTCTGCGGCGGCATACCGCAGGTCAGGATCCCGGTGAGTCAGGGTTGCCACGAGGCCGGACACGTCCCCTCCCTTCTGCATCCGACGGACGGCAGGGATCCCCCCCAGATCTATCCGGAGACCGTGGAGGTTCCGGGCCAGGACCGAAAGCGGCGACCGGAGGCGCCGGGCACGGCTGCCCAGGTACTCGGACGTTGTCCGGGAATCGCCTTCCAGGCGTCTCACCAGGTAGCCTGCCACCAGGGCCACAACCACGAAGAGGACGGCCCGGGCGACGGCTGCCGGGTCCACCGCACCGGTCACTGCGATGCCCACTCCCACGTGGAGGACACCCAGGTAGGCGGCCAGGATCACGGCCTTCTCCCGGTACCAGTAAGCAGCCAGGATGATGACCAGGTAAAAGAGCTGGGTGTACACCACCGAAATGCCCATCCCCAGGTGTACCACCAGCTCCATGGCCGTGCAGGCAGCGGCCAGGAGAAGGATCACCAGGTCTCTCGTGCGAAACCGGGGCTCCTCTTTC
>JAJRDF010000114.1 GCA_028678555.1 Methanomicrobiales archaeon | reverse complement strand
AGGGGGCATACTCCCTCCCGCCACATGTGTGCCGGATCCCGTTTGAAAATGAGACCCGGAACATTTTGGGATCGCCCTATTTGAACGGAGGAGGGGGCATACTCCCTCCCGCGACAATTGGCGGATCCCGATTGAAGATGAGATCGTCACGACCTGCCGTACTCGTCGTCGAACCTGACGATGTCGTCCTCGCCCAGGTACCCCCCGCTCTGGACCTCGATCACTTCCAGCGGGGTATCAGCCGGGTTAGCCAGGCGGTGCTTCGTCCCTGCAGGGACAAAGGTGCTCTCGTTCTCTGAGAGGACCAGTTTACGATCCCCCAGGTCGATCTCCGCCGTCCCGCGGACCACGATCCAGTGCTCGCTCCTCAGCCGGTGGAGCTGGAGGGAGAGCTTCCGGCCCGGGTTCACCGTCACCCGCTTGATCTTGTAGCCCGGCGCCTCCTCCAGCACCGTGTAGGAACCCCACGGGCGGTGGACCTGGGTGTGGAACTGCGTGATGGAATCGCCCCGGGCCTCGTACCGCTGGACCAGGTCCCGGACCTTCCCGGCCATCATCCGGTGGCACACCAGCAGGGCATCCGGTGTGTCGATCACCACGAGATCCCGGGTCCCGATGATCCCCACGTGCTTTCCCGGTGCCCGGACAAAGGTGCGCTCGGCATCGATGAACTCGGCGGTGCCTGCGTTTCCCTTGTCATCCTGCGGCTGGGCATCCGCGATGGCCTGGAAATCCCCGAGATCGCTCCACCGGGCATGGAGGGGGACCACCGCCACACGGGCGGACCGCTCCAGGAGGCCGTAGTCGATGGAGATGGCCGGGAGGGAGGCATAGTCCGGATCCCCCGCACGGAATGCCCGTGCCAGACCGGGCTGGTACGTCTCCAGCTCGAGGAAGAAGATCCCCGTGGAGAGGAGGAAGATCCCGCTGTTCCAGAGGTATCCTTCCTTCAGGTAGCGTTCCGCCGCCGCCCTGTCCGGCTTCTCCCGGAAGGCGGCCGCCTCGGCCCCCAGGGGGAGGGCCTTCCCCGGCCTGATGTACCCGTATCCCGTGTGGGGGCTTGTGGGCGGGATGCCAAAGGTAACCAGGTACTCCCCTGCCAGCGGTTCGGCCCGCCGGATCTCCTCAACGGCCCCGTCGCCAAGGACGTGATCCGAGGGAAAGACCGCCACCGTGGCCTCCCCCTGTTCCTCCCGCGCCCTGGCCATTCCCCACGCAATGGCGGGGAGCGTGTTCTTCCCCACGGGTTCCTGGAGCAGGTGCCCCTCCGGTATCCGGACCCCCATCTCCCCCAGCTGGTTGCGGACCAGGTACTGGTGCAGGTGGCTCGTCACTACCATCACCCGGTCCGGGCCCGAGAGGGCAGCGGCCCGCCGGTAGGTATCCTGGAAGAGGGAGTGTCCCTCCAGCTGCAGGAACTGCTTGGGATAGCACTGACGGGACAGGGGCCAGAGCCGGGTACCGATCCCGCCGGCCAGGATGAGGGACAGGGGGGGCATCAGATAATAGAGCATTGAATTGGCACCATAATATGTATTCCTCCCCTTTGGAGCGGATCTGCGGGAGAGAATAGATAAATAGGGGGGGTTCATAATCTCTCCTCCATGAGAGCGAGTTCATTCGTATCGGTGTCTGCGGGAATCCTGCTGGTCCTGCTCCTCCTTTCTTCCGGGTGCGGAGAGCGCCCCAGCAAGGGAGACGGCGGCGGCGGTTTCCAGCCCTTCTGGGAGTCCACACCGGCCCCCACCACACAGGTGTCCCCCACGCCGGATGTGGGCTCGGTGGTGGAGATCACGTACGAGATGGTCACGATCACCCCACAGCCGACGCCCACCGAGATAATCTATGTGGAAGTCCTCAACAAGGAATACCTGTTCAAGGCCAATACCACGGCCCTGGAATACCAGGCAGAGCACGCGCCCCTTCTCATTGATGTCACCCTGAAGCCCAACATCGTCTCCCGGGGAACCGTCGAACGGGACCCGACATGCACCCCCACCGAGTTCAATACGTGTCTGCGGGCCGTCACTGCCACCTACCCGGATCCCACTGCCTGGTTTTCGCTGAAAGTCATCAATACCGGCACCGGCCAGATCGTGGCACAGGACGGATACGGCCGGGAGTATGACGTCAGCGAGCAGATGCATATCACGGCAAAGTCACCGGGGATGTACCGCATCGAGATGACAGGAAACCGGCTCTCTGCAGTGGTCCGGCTGCGGGTCGCCACCTGATCTCCCATATTTTTTTATTCCGGTTCGGCCTTCTTCCCTGTATGCCATCCTGCGGGGAGTGCTTCTTCTTCCGTACGGCGGGAAAGGACCAGGGCGAGTGCCAGCTCCACGGCCCGGTGGAGGCCGGCCGGGACGCGGGCCGGTGCCCGTCCCGGACGTTCCGGCCACGGAAGTAGCCGGACGGGGAAAGGAGCAAGGGTTTTTCACCGATGGGCGCAGATCCGATAAGGTACACGCGGAGATCCGCGTGGATCCGTGTCCCGGTGGGGTAGTGGATATCCTAGAAGCCTGCGGAGCTTTTGACCCGGGTTCGAGTCCCGGCCGGGGCGTTTCAATGTTCAGGTCGAAACGCTGAGCAACCGGCTTTTTCCCGTGATCCTCCTCCTCATCGGGGCATCCTGCACGGGGGTCCTCCGCCCACGAGGTATCTTCCGGCTGTAGTGGCCCAGGGAGAACCGCGCCGTACAGGGGTGCAGAAAACCGCGGTCTTCCGGCCCTTCCTTTCAGGAACCGTTCCGATTTTCGGCAGAAGTGTCCATCCCGGGCTCCGGCCAGGAGTACTGGCAGACATCGGATACCGCGCTCAGTTCGATGTCCCTCCTGTCCACCGGAAAAAGCTGACAGAAGAAGGGAATCCCGTTCGTGTACAGCGAGCACCGGCCTTCCTCCAGGAACGGGCATGAACGCACCCGTGCGCAGCAGACGCCCCCGCAGCCTTCGCAGCTCCCCTGCCGGACGGAGAGCATCTTTTCGACGTAGTCCCTCCGGAAAAAGTAGAGGTACCTGCGCCGCAGGGAAGACCGGAGCGAGATGAGCATGAGCCAGAGCGTCATTCAAACCTCCCGGGGAGGATCTGGAAAACAGCTGCCGGTCTCCATTCTCCTTACCATCTCATATTCAACACTGTTAATCCTTTTTCACCGGCCTGCCAGGAGGCATCCTGCCCGAAGATCCCCCGTCAAGGGGGGAATCCACCGCTCCCGGGGGATGCCCCGATATACGTGGACGATCCCTGAAAAATCCTGGAGTCGAAGACCCCGGTCAGAATCCCGTGCTCCACCTGTACCCGGTTGGCCCGATTCTGAGCACCACACCTCCATCCATATCGATAGCGCCATGCACGTCAATCCCATCTCCGGCCGCGTGCAGGATCCTCTCCCTGTGGGGGCAAACGCTATGATCCCTCCCAGTCCACTATGGAGGTGAATATGCCGGCACCAGACAATCTGGAGTGGTTCCCGGAGACCCGGGCTTCCCTCCTCCGGAACCCCGTGATCCGGCTGCTCCTGCCCCTGGTCCTGATAGGGATCTATTATGCATTCTGTTTCACCCTCATACCCTACAGGAAAGCCCTGATCCTGGGCGGCCTCCTCATCGCCTACATGATCCCCCCCTCGGGGAAGGAATCCATCATCCCCCTGGGGATCATCCTTGGTATCCCCTGGGGTGTCATGGCTGCCTCGGTGGTGGTCATGGACCTGGTCACCGGCCTCTTCATGATCCTCAACCTGGAGGTGGCCTTCCGTATCCCCCGCCTGGGGCCCTGGATGGCCACGTTCCTGGCACAGGGGAAGGAGTTCATGGAGGAACGGCCCTGGCTGGCCCGGCTCCGGGTCCCGGGCCTGGCGTTCTTTGTCTGGCTCCCCTTCCAGGGCACCGGGGGGGTGGGCGCCGCGCTCGTGGGGTGGATGATCGGCCTTCGTTGGTGGGAGGTCCTCCTGGCCATTGGCATCGGCGCCACGCTGGAGGCCCTCATCTTTGCCCTGGGATATGAACTGATCTGGAGGCTGCTCCTGGCCTACCTGGCACCGGTGCTGGCCATCTCCGTGATCCTGCTCATCATTGTCGCCGTGGTTCTCCTCGCCCGGTCCCGCGGAAGGTCGGATCGGAAAGACTGAAGCATCCTTCCCGCACCGGTGCCCGGCGGAACGGCGATCAGCCGCCCGGACCCGGCCCGCTGGTGCCGGTATTATCCTCCTGAAGGGCAGAGATCTCCTTCGTGGATCCCCTCCTCATCCTTCCCCTGGCCGTGGCCCCCGGGATCTTCTGGATGTTCTACTTCTACCTGAAGGACCGGTTCGAGCCCGAGCCCCCGGCCCTCGTGGGCCGCATCTTCCTCCTGGGGGGTCTCGCCGTCATCCCGGCGGCATTCCTGGAGCAGCTCGCCTCGTACGTGGTCCCCATGTTCCTGCTGGCCGTCGCTTTCGGGCCGCTGATCGAGGAGCTTGCCAAGTTCCTGGTTGTCCGGAGGTTTGCCTACGATGACCCGGAGTTTGACGAGCCCATGGACGGGATCATCTACGCCATTGCCGCGGCCCTGGGGTTCGCCACCCTGGAAAATGTCCTCTACGTGGCGACGTCGGCCCTCACCTCCGTCCCGCTGGGGCTGGGCGTGGCCGCGGTCCGGGCATTCCTCTCGGTCCCTGCCCATGCCCTCATCTCCCTCTCCTGGGGTGCGGCCCTGGGATGGGCGAAGTTCATGCCCCCGGAGAAGGGGCGGGTTCTCGTCATGGCCGGCTTTCTCCTCGCGGTACTCCTCCATGGCATCTTCAATTTCATGGTGATGGAATCGTTCACCCTGCTCATCCTCGCCATCCTTCTCGTTCCCCTCGCCTGGGTGGTGGCGGGCCGGGTCATCAGCCGGACCCTCGTCCAGGGAAGAGGGGGATGACCGGTCCCCCGCAGGCCCTGATGCACGGAGATCCCGGTTCCTCTTTCCGGGGGACCATCTCCCCTGAGGGCCCCCGGGTCGAGAGTCTGCTGCATATCCGACGAACCCTCTCCTCATGGTACGGGGGGGATACCCCTCACCCCTGTCCCGTACCCCAGCCAGGATAC
>JAJRDF010000113.1 GCA_028678555.1 Methanomicrobiales archaeon | reverse complement strand
ATCGTGGGGACCGCGCACGTCTCCCAGAAGAGCGTGGATGAGGTCAGGGCGGCCATGGAGGAGTACCGCCCCGATGTGGTTGCCGTCGAGCTGGACCCTGCCAGGTATGCGGTGCTGAAGCAGGAGGAAACACCGCCCGACGTGGCAAATGTCCTGAAAAGCCACCAGTTCACCGAGCTCCTGGTCCAGTGGACGCTCGCCCACCTGCAGCGCCGGATAGGGATGGAGATGGGAGTGGAACCCGGGGCAGAGATGAAGGCGGCGATCCAGGAGGCCGAGGCCCGCCATCTCCCCCTCGCCCTGGTGGACCGCGATATCCGGATCACGCTGAACCGGTTCTGGCATTCCCTCACCCTCCTGGAGAAGCTGAAGATGGGCTACGCCCTGGCGGTCTCCCTGTTCTCCACCGAAACCGGGGAGATTGACGTGGAGGAACTGAAACGGGACGATATGATCTCCCTCGCCCTCCAGGAGTTCCGGAAGTTTGCCCCCCACGGGGCCCAGGCGCTGATCGATGAGCGCGATGCCTACCTGGCGGGGCAGCTCCTGGCGCTCACCGGGCGGCACGAGCGTGTCCTCGCGGTGGTCGGTGCCGGCCATGTGGAGGGGATCCGGAAGCTCCTGGCATCCCCTGAGACGATCCCCCCGCAGGATACACTGACCGGGACAAAAAAAGGTCTTCCCTGGGGGATCATCTTCGGTGTCCTGGTGCTGGGCCTCTTTGTGCTGCTGGTGTCGGCCATCGCATTTTCCGGTGTGGGTACTGACCTCCTGATCCGGGCGTTCGTGTACTGGATCCTCATCCACGGTGTGCTCGCAGCGGGTTTTGCCCTCCTGGCCGGAGGCCATCCCCTCTCGGCCCTGACCGCCTTTGCCGTCTCCTGGGCGACGGCGCTGCATCCCCTGATTGCGGCAGGCTGGTTCACCGTCCCGGTGGAGGCGAAGATCAGGAAACCCACGGCAGCAGATTTCCGCCGGATCATGGAGGCAACGACATTCAGGGAGATGCGGGAGGTGCCCCTCTTCCGGGTCATCTTTGTCGCTGCCCTGACCAACGTGGGATCCATGCTCGGCACCTTTCTGTACTTCATCTTCATCTTCCCGGCCCTGGGGATCGATCCCGGCACCCTCCTCGCCACGGGACTCGCCAACCTGTGGAATGCCCTCACCGGCCTGTTCCCCATGTAATCAGTGCAGGGGAGGTTCCCCGGGGAGGTATCCGTCCGGGATCCCCGGGGATCCCAGCACAACGCATTTACCTCCTGCCCTCCTATCGACGTGTATGAACGTGGGAACCACCATCATCAAGAGCCGGCGGTCGGTCCGGAACTTCAAGGAGACCCGGGTGCCTGACGAAGTGGTCCGGGATGCCCTTGAGTGCGCCCGGCAGGCCCCCACTGCCATGAACCTCCAGCCCTGGCTGGTCGGGGTCATCACGGACCGTGAGACCCTGCAGAAGATCGCAGACCTGGCCGACCACGAAAAGTTCATAGGAACCGCCCCGGTCTGCTTTGCGGTCTTCGGGGAACGTGGCCAGAAATACTACCTGGAGGACTGCTCGGCCTTCACCATGCAGCTGGCACTGGGGCTCTGGTCCTATGGCGTGGGATCCTGCTGGGTGGCCGGTGACAAAAAGCCGTACGCAGATGTGGTGCGGACCCTCCTGCAGGTGCCTGCAACCCACACACTCGTCTCCCTCCTTCCTGCCGGCTACCCTGCCGAGATGGCGACCCCGGCGAAGAAGGAACTGGGCCAGATCTCCTTCACGAACCGGTACGCCCCGCCGTAACCTTCGAAGGCTTTCCCGGGGAAAGCTCCGCCTGCTTGGCCGGGCAGAAGGGGCAGATAGAGGTCTCCACGTCGTCCTCCTTCTCCCGGACCGGGCAGTAATACTCCCCGTTGCGTGCCTCCACGCGGAATCCCCCGGGAAACGGCGTGCCTACCGGGTGACCGGGGAGCTCCCGGACAAACATCGTGAAGGCGGCCAGGAGGTAGTAGAGCAGATCGTACCTGCGCAGCCGGTTTCCTCCTTCTGAGAGCGTCAGGTCCTGGAGCATGCGGCAGAAGTCGGGGTACAGGGCGGAGAGGGGCCCTTCCCACCGCTCGGAGCGGATCCGCCGGTGGTGCAGCATCAGGTCATGGTACGCCCCGAAGACCTGCTCGATGGCATGGGGATAGAGCTTTCGCCGGTAGGGTGCGGGCAGGTCGCGGAACTCGTGCTCGATGATGCCGCGGAGGTGCTGCAGGTCCTGGAGGGTGTACGTGGACAGAGCTTCGCCCAGCATCTCGGCCAGGTGCTTCCTGTCCCGCGCCGATCCGAGGGCGGCAATGAGGGCCGCCATCTCCTCCGGGCCACCCCATGCCTCATCCTGCCCGTGCCTCCCTTGACTGCATTGATCATCCTCCGGTTGGGCGGTACAGGGGATTGAAGGTTGCTGAGGATGCGGAGTATCGCGCCGCAATCCACGCGGAGCTACCCTTGAAGACCCGCCTCAGTGTTACCCATGCGCAGTGTAGTACTGATACGCTCTCGGGGGCTCCGCTGCGGCTCCGCCCCCGCCGCGTGGGCAACCCCTGCCGGTGTTCCGGGCACTGCTGATCTCTCCTGTACAAACCGAGATGGCGTGACTATCCTCATCGGGGGAGGGGCCGGGAGGGGGCTTGCCTCCTCCCACACCATGTCCCTGATTCCAAGGTGGACATATTCCCAGGAAACCACCATCCACAACGGTCGCGGGGGATGGTCAGGCGAACGATATGACCGTGGAGAGGATCTTTGCCCGGATCTCCTGAGGGCTCTTCCCCATGAGGGCGGCGAGGAGCATCGCACCACCGGCCCCGATCCCCTCCTTCACCTCTCCTTCGCAGTAGCGGGCAAGACCCCGGTGGCCGATGTCACCGAAGTCCGGGTCGACATACACGACATGAGCTCCGAGACGGGCGGCCGTACCGGCAAATCCCGCGCCGGGATCATCCCTCACGTAGACGGTGGTGGCGACGGGCGGCACCCGGATCCCCATCTTTCCGGCCACAGCGGCCACCGCCAGCATCTGGGTGCCCCCGGCAAGGATCATCTGTCCGTGGTAGGTGCTCAGGATCCCGGCCGCAGCGGCAATCATGGGATCGCCTCCCACCCGCACGACATCGAGGGGATCGGTAAGGTGCCGGGACGTGATGGTCTCCTGTACATAACGGCAGATCTCTTCCTTCAGGGCGACCGGGTTCCTGACGAAGCTGCTGGAGACCCGGGCCGGGTAGCCCAGACCGCGCAGCACGCAGAGGGCCGTCGTTGTCCCGCCGGGGACGCACTCCCCCAGCACCAGGAGGTCAGAGAGAGAGGAGAGGATCTTCCCTGCCCGTTGCCCCCCGGTGAAGATCTCCCGTGCCCGGGGCACCGCATCACCCTCCCTGGGATCCCCCCCGGGATCGCCATACAGGTCCAGGCAGGGAACCACGGGGGGATGTACGAGACCGGCATTCACAAAGAGGGCCTCCATCCCGAGGAGATCCATCATCGCCCTCGTGATCACCGCCGGGGTGGGGCAGCCGGTGGGGGTATTGGGCTTCATGGGCCGGCTCCGGATGGCGCCGGTGGCGATCAGCTCGGAGTCCAGGACCGGGGTGAAGAGCGTCTTCTCCGGGGTCGGGCCGGCGCCCGAGACCCCGGGGACCGTGGAGAGCCGGGTGTTCCCGAGAATGACGGAGAAGAGGGGCCGTTCGCACCGGATGTCCGGGACCTCCGACAGGAAAGGCATATCGATCTCTCTATGTAGGTGCAGGCAGAAAAACCAGATCATCATGTTTGGTGTGGAGGAACGGCTGCAGGGGCACGGAGCCGGGATCACGGAGATCGTGGCTGCGGCGATGGCCCTCTATGTCCCCCACGGCATCGGACCGGCGGAGGCAGAGGGGATCCTCAGAGAGAAGATCGCCCTTTCCCTCTCGGATCCCAACGTCTCGTCGCTCCTCCTCGGTGCGATCCTTCTCGAAGAGGCCCTGACCGGCCGGAAGGACGGTCAGGGCATCGACGGGGACCCGGTCTTTCTCCTCTCCGATGAGATCCTGGGCCTTGCCATCGCCGAGTACCTGGGCGGCACCCGGGCCCGGTTCGAGTTCACGCGGTATGACCAGAAGAAACCGGGGATCCTTTCCCGTCTCGGCCCGTTCCTTGACGATGCCGTGGCAGGGCTGATCGCCGGCTGCACATCGAGGCTGTACAGCGAATGTACTGGGAGTCCCTGAGGGCCCTCCTCAAGTTCACCACCCGCATCCCGGTGGGTGGCCCTGCCGACTTTGATGCCTTTGCCACGCGGTCCTACCTCTACCCGCTGGCCGGCTGGGTGATCGGGGGGATCGCTGCCCTCCTGGTCCTCCCCCTCGGTGCGGGTATCCTCCCCGCAGCCATCGCCCTCGCGGCGGTGCTCTTTCTCTCGGGCTTCCACCACATGGACGGCCTCCTGGACTTCGGGGATGCGGCCATGGTCCAGGGGGACCGGGACCGGAGGATCGCGGTCCTCTCGGATCATGCGGTGGGGGCGGGAGGTTTCGGCCTGGGAGTCGTGGTGACGCTCCTCTCCTTTGCCGCCCTCGCGGAAGCCCCGTCGGTGGCCGTGGCCATCGTCGCCGGCGAGGTCTCGGCAAAGCTGGCCCTCTCCTGGATCACTGTCATGGGAAAACCGTTCCGGGAGGGGATTCACAGCCAGCTCTTCGCGAAGGCACAGCCCTGGTTCCTGGCCGCATCCCTGGTCCTCTTCCTGCCGGTCATGATCCTCACCGGCTGGGGGGCGGTGGTGGCGCTCCTCGTCATGCTCTCCACGCTGTTCCTGTTCATGGAGGCCTCCCGCCGCCTTTTCGGGGGTGTGAACGGGGATGTGGCCGGGGCCATCCACGAGGTGACCAGGGCGCTCGTGATGGTGGCGCTGGCGCTTCTCGGGAATGTTCCGTTCTGAGGGGAATATCCAATGATACCGGCGACCGGAATGCGTCTCATCTGAATGGAAACTCCACTCATCCCGCAGTTACTGGACCGATCTTTTCTTCATCGGCAAGCCAACCTCCTGAAGGGACTATCCTCATGGGGGTGGGACCGGGAAGGGACTCTGCCCCCTCCCGTCGCCCTCCCCCGATCAGGATGGATGCTCCACGAAGTATCCTC
>JAJRDF010000112.1 GCA_028678555.1 Methanomicrobiales archaeon | reverse complement strand
TGACCGCCCAGGACATCTCAGAGAGAAAATCGATCCCTCACTCCCGTCCCGCATCGGATGAGTTCCCCATCTCAAGGTTGATCCGCTCCAGGTCCTCCACCTTGTTGATGTTGGTGAAGGTCCGGAGGTCCGGGTCCAGCGCCCGGATCTCTTCGATGGAGAGGTACCGGGCGTTCATGGATCGGACCATGGCACGGACGGAGAGGTTTTCGTGGGATTCCAGGTACGCGAGGAGCGGCCGCCTGCGGTAGACCGCGTGGAGGGGCTCGATCATCTCCGGGTCCCATGCCGGGATCACCGCGTCCCAGTGTCCGGACTCGATGACCTGGAAGAGGAGGGCCACCACCCTGCTGTTGATGCACGGCATGTCGCAGGCCGAGACAAAGACGGGATCCCCCCGCACCTCCTGGACCCCCGCGTGGAGCCCCCCCAGGGGGCCGATCCCCTTCCGCCGGTCCGGCACGCACCGGAGGCCGGGGATGTGGGCGAACCGCCCGCACTGCTCCGGGTCCCGGGCGGCCAGCACCACCTCGTCCACAACGCCCCTCAGGCTCTCCAGGATGTGCTGGAGAAAGGTCCTGCCGTTCAGGAGGAAGAAGTACTTCTCCTGCCCGCCGGCCCGGCGGGCCTCGCCCCCCACCAGGATGATGGCCGATCTCACGCCTGCCTTCCTCCCCGTGCAGCTCTGAAGGGGCCCCGGGCCGGTCCGTGGCGGACCGGAGGGGACCTGCCCCCGCTGTTCCAGTAGTCGGAGGGAATCCTGTTAAAGACTCCCATCCGCGACAGTGCTCCGGACCGGCACGGGGAGGGGTGGGATCCTGCCAGCCGACGATATCGTGTCATCCGGAATCGCGAGGAGAATGGCGCATAATGCACATATATGTTCAATAATGTATAAATATAGACGTTGCTCAGCTTATTCATGCATCTCCCAACTGCCTGCGAAGGGCCGGGTCACACCTCCGGGGAAGGGTCCGCCGTGCCGGAAGCCCTGCACCTGAACCTGGGGGAGGAGGAATTCCTGGCACTGGCCGAGCATCAGGCAAGGCCCCTCTTTGTCCCCCTCTGCACCCGGATCCCGCTTCCGGATATCTCCCCCACGGACGTCTATGCTTCTCTCTGCCATGGGCCCGGCGTGCTCCTGGAGTCCATGGAAGGGAGCGAGAAGATCGCCCGCTACTCCTACCTGGGATGGAATCCCGGCCTCACGGTCTCACTCGGGGAGGTGGTGGCGATCACCGGGCATGAACCCCTCACCTCCATCGCCCGGTCCCCTGAAGGGGAGACAGCCGTGGACCAGCTCAGGTCCCTCCTCCAGCGGTTTGCCCACGTGAAGCTCCGGGCCCCGCGGTTCTCCGGAGGCATGGTGGGATACTTCTCCTACGATCTTGTCCATTCCCTCTTCCCCATGGTCCCCGGGTGCAGGGAGGCTGCAGGCCGGGATCCCGACGGTCAGTTCATGCTGATCACCGACTGCATCGTCTTTGACCACCTGGCACGGCACCTCTTTGTCTTTGCAAGCCCTCTCCTCCCCTACGAATCCGATCCCGTCCGTGACTACCGCAGCTCGGCGGCACGGATACGGGAGACCGTGGAGCACCTCCGGACCCTGCCGGGGGCAGACGATGCTGCCACGCCGAAGCCCCACGGGGCTCACCCATCCCTCCATCCCACCTCCGATATGACCCGGGGGGAATACTGCCGGGCCGTGGAGCGGGTGAAGGAGCACATCATGGCCGGGGACATCTTCCAGGCGGTCATCTCCCGGTCCCTGGAGTGCGACCTTCCTGCAGAGCCCTTCTGCGTTTACCAGGCCCTCCGGCAGATCAACCCGAGCCCCTACCTGTACTACCTGGACTTCGGCGACCGGAAGCTGATTGGTGCGAGCCCGGAGATGCTCGTCCGGGTCGAGCGGGGCCGGGTCACGACCGTCCCCATTGCAGGTACACGGCCCCGGGGCAGGACAGTGGAGGAGGACGCCCGGCTGGCCCGGGAGCTCAGGGAGGATGAGAAGGAGCGGGCAGAACACACGATGCTCGTGGACCTGGCGAGGAACGACGTGGGGAGGGTCTCACGGTTCGGCTCGGTCCGGGTGGAGGACTTCATGGCCGTCGAGCGGTTCAGCCATGTGCAGCACCTGGTCTCCACGGTCCACGGGACGCTGGAGGAGCACCGGAGCGGGTACGATGCCCTGAAGTCCTGCTTCCCGGCCGGAACGGTGAGCGGCGCCCCCAAGATCCGGGCCATGCAGATCGTAAGCGAGGTGGAGAAGACCCCGCGGGGGCCCTACGCCGGGGCGGTGGGATTTGCCGGGTTCGATCGCACGCTGGAGTTTGCCATCACCATCCGGACAATCGTCGTGCAGGGCGGGAAGGCCTCTTTCCGCGTGGGGGCCGGGATCGTGGCCGACTCGGTCCCTGAGAACGAGTGGATCGAGACCGGGAACAAGGGGATGGCCATGATGAGGGCCATCGAGGCGGCGGGGGGATACCGGTGAAAGTGCTCCTCATCGACTGCTACGACAGCTTCACCTACAACCTGTCGCAGCAGGTGGGATACCTGGGTGCGGAGCCTGTCGTTGTCACATCGGATACCCCGCTTGAGGACATCCGTGCCCTCCCCTGCGACCGGATCATCCTCTCCCCCGGCCCGGGGAAGCCCGAGGACTCCGGCGTGGGGCTCCAGGTGCTCCTGACGCTCTCCCGCACCATCCCGACACTGGGGGTGTGCCTGGGGCACCAGGCCATCTGTGTCGCCTTCGGGGGACAGGTGGTGCGGGCTGCCCGGCCGGTGCACGGGAAGGTCTCACGAATCCGCCACGACGGGAAGACGATCTTCTCCGGCCTCCCGAGCCCCCTTTCGGCCACCCGCTACCACTCGCTGGTGGCGGATCCGTCGTCCCTCCCGCCTGACCTGGAGGTCTCGGCGGTGAGCGTTGACGACGGTGCGATCATGGGACTCCGCCACCGGCGTTACCCGGTGGAGGGGATCCAGTTCCACCCGGAGTCCATCCTCACGCCCGACGGAGACACGATCCTCCGCCGCTTCCTCTTTCCCCATGAGGTGCCGTCATGACGATTGCCGGTATCCTTCCCCGGCTGGTGGAGGGGCGTGATCTTTCCCCCGATGATGCCTACCGGATGATGGGGATGATCATGGACGGGCAGGTGACCCCGGCCCAGACGGGCGCGCTCCTCACGGCGCTGCGCATGAAAGGTGAGACCAGCGCCGAGATCGCGGCCATGGCCCGGGCCATGAGGGAACGGGCCCTCCTCATCACCCCCCGGTTCGCAACGCCGTCCCTGGATACCTGCGGGACCGGGGGCGACGGGACCGGCACCTTCAACATCTCCACCACCGCCGCATTCGTTGCCGCCGGCGCAGGGATACCGGTGGTCAAGCACGGGAACCGCTCGGTCTCCAGCCGCTGCGGCTCGGCGGACCTCCTGGAGGCCGCCGGCGTGGGCCTGTCCGTGCCCCCGCCGCTCCTCGCCGAGATCTGCGAGCGGATCGGCATCTGTTTCCTGTATGCCCCCGCCCACCACCCGGCCATGTTGCACGTGCTGGGCCCCCGGCGCGAGATCGGGATCCGCACCGTCTTCAACCTGCTGGGCCCCCTCTCCAACCCGGCCCATGCCGACGTGCAGCTGACGGGCGTCTACACCCCGGATCTGACCGGGAAGGTGGCGGACGTGCTCAGGCTGCTGGGCACCCGGAGGGCCATGGTGGTCCACGGCGACGGCCTGGATGAGATCACGACGACCGGCGAGACTGAAGTGGCGGATCTGGCAGATGGTACCATCCGCACGTACCGGATCCATCCCTCCACCTTCGGTATCCCGGTTGCGTCCCGGGCGGATCTGGCAGGGGGGGATCCCGCGGCGAGTGCCCGGATCCTGCGGGAGATCCTGGGAGGGGAACGGGGGCCGCTGCGGGACATCGTGCTCCTGAACGCCGCTGCGGCCATCCACCTGGCGGGGAGGACCCGCGATATCCACGAGGGACTCCGGGTGGCCACGGCTTCCATCGATACCGGTGCTGCCCTCGGAAAACTTGACCGGCTGGTGGAGGCGACGGGAGGGAGACCATGATCCTGGATGAGATCCTGAAGAGCACCCGGGACCGGGTCGCCTCCATGGAGATGGACCGGAAGGAGGTCCCCTCCCGGGCCACCGTCTCCCTCGGGGAGGCCATCGCCCGGGCTCCCCCCCGGAACGCCGTCATCGCCGAGCTGAAGCTGGCCTCCCCCACCCTGGGGAGCCTGCGCAGCGTGCAGGACCTGGAGTGGCTGGCGGGGGAGGCGGTCCGGGCAGGGTGCACCGCCCTCTCCGTCCTCATGGAACCGCACTACTTCGGCGGCAGCACCCGCCACCTGGAACAGGTGCGCCGGATCACCGATGTCCCTATCCTCCGGAAGGACTTCATCATCGACCCCCGGCAGCTGGACGAGACAAGAGCCCTGGGTGCCGATGCCGTGCTCCTGATCGCTTCGGTGCTGGGGGACCGCCTCCCGGGGTTCCTGGACCTCTGTGAACGCCTCTCGCTGGAAGCGCTGGTGGAGGTCCACAACGGGGAGGAGGCGGACCTGGCCATCGAGTCGGGAGCCCGGCTCATCGGCGTGAACAACCGGGACCTGCGGACCATGGGGATCGACCTTGAGACCACCCGGCGGCTCTCCGGACGGATCCGGGGCCGGGGCCGGCTGGTGGTGGCGGAGAGCGGGATCCGGTCCCTGGCGGATCTCCGGTCCCTAAAGACGTCGTGTGACGCCTTCCTTATCGGCACCGCCATCACCCTCTCCAGGGAGCCGGGGAAGACCGTGGAGGCACTGGTATGCGCGTGAAGATCTGCGGCATCACCCGGCAGGAGGATGCCCGCACGGCAGTCGACGCCGGTGCAGACGCGATCGGGGTGGTCCTGTGCAGCGACTCACCACGGTCCGTATCCGTGCAACAGGCGAGGGAGATCTTCACAGCGGCGGGACCCCTGGTTGTGCGGGTGGCGGTCACCCATACCACCCGCGATGAAGATATCCGGGAGATCCTCGCGGCCGGGCCGGATGCGATCCAGGTCTCCCACCCGTTCGCGGCCCTCCCGGACCGGCGGGTCAGGCTCTTCCGGATGCTCCGGCGCGGCGATCCACCGCGGGAGGACTGCGACGCCATCGTCATCGACGACAGCCACGGGCAGGGACGGCCGTTCGATCCCGCGTATGCGAAGGAT
>JAJRDF010000204.1 GCA_028678555.1 Methanomicrobiales archaeon | reverse complement strand
TCCCCCTCCGGACCGCAGGGAGAGGTGGCAGCCGGAGCCGGAAAAGACGGTCCTCCCCCGAAGCCCTCCCCCCTCCGCGAAGCCGTCAGTGCCATGGGGGTCGTCTTTGGCGATATCGGCACCTCCCCCATCTATACCCTCACCGTCATCTTCCTCCTGATCCCCTCCACCTCTGAGAACATCCTGGGGATCCTCTCCCTGATCCTCTGGACCCTGGTCGTGCTCGTGACCGTCCAGTACACCTGGCTCGCCATGCAGCTCGGGGAGAAGGGCGAGGGCGGGACGATCGTGCTGCGGGAGATCCTGCTCCCCATGGTCAAATCCGGAAGGGGAGTGGCCATCACGTCGCTCCTCTCCATTGTCGGGATCTCGCTCCTCATCGGTGACGGGGTGATCACCCCGGCCATCTCCATCCTCTCTGCGGTGGAGGGGCTCCGGCTGATCCCCGGGGCGGCCGGTATCGGGCAGGTGTACCTGGTCTGGATCGCCGGGTTCATTGCCATCGGCCTCTTCTGGTTCCAGAGCCGGGGGACGGAACGGGTGGCATGGGCCTTCGGCCCCGTCATGCTCCTCTGGTTCGTGGCCATCGCGGCCTCCGGCCTCATCTCCCTGCTCCAGGCCCCCCAGGTGCTGGCTGCTGTCTCCCCGCTGGTGGGGATCCGGTTCTTCTTCTCCCACGGGTTCGCGGGGTTCCTGATCCTCTCCCAGGTGGTCCTCTGTGCCACGGGGGGCGAGGCGCTCTTCGCCGACATGGGCCAGCTGGGGCGCCGGCCCATCGTGCATGCCTGGGTGCTCGTCTTCTTCGCCCTGGTCCTGAATTACCTGGGCCAGGGGGCCCATATCCTCCTCCACCCCGAGGCCACGAATATCCTTTTTGACATGGTCTACACGCAGTCCCCGCTCCTCTATCTCCCGTTCCTCATCCTGTCCGTTGTCGCCACCGTGATTGCGTCACAGGCCCTGATCTCCGGGCTCTTCTCCATCGTGTACCAGGCGGTCAATACCCGGATCCTGCCCCTCCTCAAGATTGACTTCACCTCCCGGGTGATCCGGTCCCAGATCTATATTCCGACGGTGAACTGGCTCCTCCTCCTCTCGGTCCTCTTCATCCTCCACGAGTTCGAGTACTCGGAGCGGCTGGCTGCGGCCTACGGCCTGGCAGTAATGGGTACGATGCTGATTACCGGTATCCTGATCACCGCCATCTTCGCGAAGAGGGCGCAGTTCGGCAGGATGGCGATAGCCGGTATCGTGACCCTCATCGACGTAGTCTTCTTTTTCTCCACGCTCTTCAAGATCCCGGCAGGGGGCTACTGGTCGCTTCTCATCGCCGCGGTCCCCTTCTCCATCATTATCATCTACATCTACGGCCAGCGCCGCCTCTACGCGGTGATGCACCCGGTGGACCTGCAGGAGTTCATGGAACGCTACCGGCTGGTCTACGCCACCACAAGGAGGATCAGGGGGACGGCCCTCTTCTTTGCCCGGGATGTCCAGAAGGTCCCCTCGTATATCTGCCACACCATGTTCCAGGATGGCATCCTGTACGATGACAACGTGCTCATCACCATCAGGATCCTGGACACGGCGTTTGGCCATGACAGGAAGTTCCAGGAGGAACTGGGACCGGGCCTCCGGGTCTTCCGGGTCGAGTACGGGTATATAGCCGAGGAGATTGTCTCGGATAACCTGGTCTGGAGGGTCTTTGCCGTCCTAAAAAGGCTGGCCCCCAACTTCGTGCAGTTCTACCGGCTCCCCGCCGAGAAGATACACGGGGTCGTGACCCGGTACGAGATCTGAAGGGACGGTTGTTGGGGGAAAGGGCCTGTATCGAGATGGCGTCGTGAGGTTCTCAGGCTGACGGGAGGGGGCTCTGCCCCCTCCCGGTCCCTTCCCCGATGAGGATATCATCCGTGTTGTTCCCCCCGGATCTCGACAGGATCCCCGTGCGGATGCGCTTCCCATGCCTTGAAATAGGATCGGGAAGAGACGATTCACCCATCGCATGAGCCCGAGAGGTATCCTCGATCTCACCCGGCCGGTGAATGCCGCCGCCGCGGGTCTCGGTGCACCGGTGGGGTACCTGGTGGCCACCGGGACGCTCACCCCTTCGGTCCTCTTCCTGGTGGCAGGGGCGGGGCTCATCACCGCGGCAGGGAACGCCATCAACGATTACTTTGATCGGGACATCGACCGGATCAACCGTCCTGATCGCCCCATCCCCTCGGGACGGGTGTCCCCTGCCACAGCCCTCGTCCTCTCGGGGCTCCTCTTTGTCACCGGTATCCTGGCCTGTATCCCTGCCGGGACCCTCTGCCTTGCCATCGCGCTCGCGAATTCGCTGCTCCTTGTCCTCTACGCCGCCCGGTTGAAACGGGTCCCGCTGGCAGGGAACCTGCTGGTGGCGTACCTCTCCGGGTCCCTCTTCCTTTTCGGAGGTGCTCTCGCCGGCACGGAGGGTGCCGCCCGGACGCTGCCTCTGTTCCTGATCACGTTCCTCGCCATGATGGCACGGGAGATCCTGAAGGGGGCAGAGGACCTGGAAGGGGACCGGGCCTTCGGGGCCGTCACGATCCCTGCCCTCATCGGTGTACCCCGTTCCTCCTGGCTCGCTTTCGCCTGTGCCGCGGCTGCGGACCTGGTAAGCCTGCTCCCCCAGGTCCCCTGGTGGTCGCCCCTTTACCTGGTCTCCATCGCTGTCCCGGATCTCCTGATCCTGGGCGGGGCCGGAAGGGCAGCCGGGTGCAGGGATGGCCCGTGCGTCCGGTCCTCGAAGGCCACCACGATCCTGAAGGCAGGAATGTTCCTCGCCCTCGCGGTGATCTGCGGGGCAGCCCTCACGGGGGGGACTGGGCCGTGAAGATTTGGGTCCACGGCGAGACCTGCTACGCCCCATGGGGAGCCTACTTTGACGGGAGTGTGCGGATCGAGGGGAACCTGGTGGCACCCTTCGGCACGCATTTCTGGAAGCACCTCACGGTCAGCGGGGACCTGGAGCTGGGACCCTGCTCCACCGTGGCCGGGCATGTCTCCTGCCGGAACGCCCTCATCGGCGGCCGGGCCATCGTGAAGGGGGACCTTACCGCCGAGGGGACCGTCTTTGTGTGTGACCGGGCGGTACTCCGATCGATCCGGGCCGGGGGCGACGTT
>JAJRDF010000111.1 GCA_028678555.1 Methanomicrobiales archaeon | reverse complement strand
GGGAAAGCCCGGACCCAGGTGTCCAGCTCCTTCTCCCTGAAGGCGATGTCCCTCATTCCCCACGCGATCAGGATCTCCTTATCCTGCAGGACCGTGCGCTGGTCCCAGAGGGCCTGCAGCCAGTCCGAGGAACCGATGATCTGCCCCGGAAAGACCCAGCAGCCCTTCCTCTCCTCGGGGAGGGCCAGCGGTTCCAGGTAGTGCCGGTGGATCTCCGGGGAGAGCCGGCTTTTTTCACCGAACATCGAGGGCATCAGGGTGGCAGCGAAGAAATTGTTCCGGCGGATCAGCCACCGGCCCAGCGGCCCGCCCACAAAGCCGCTGAAGAGCCGATAGTACCAATCGCTCCTGACGGACCAGAGCCACGTGTTGGCATACGCGAGGCCGATGGGCCCGCCCCAGTCCCCCACAACCATCGTGATCTGCTGCAGGTCCAGCGAATCCAGGAGCATTTCCAGGTTGGTGGCATGGTCCTGCGGCAGGTACGACCATTCCGGGGGTTTGTCGGAGAGGCCGAACCCGAGGTGATCCGGTGCAATGCATCGATGGGTACCGGAGAGCCCTTTGATGATGTTCCGGAACTGGAACGACCACGAGGGATTCCCGTGAACGAAGACAACGGGATCGCCGGTTCCCTCATCCACATAGTGGAGGGAGCCGGAAGGGGTCGGGAAGAAACGGGGACGGAAGGGATATGCACCGGTATCCAGCCAACCAGGGGTTTCCATACGGATCGGGATTGGCACGGTAGATGAAAAATGCTCGTGGCAGGAGGAAACCGATCCAGTTCGGATCCTCAGACGACCGGGAACACGGCTGTACAGAAAGCCCGCTATCGGGATTACTTCAGGATCCGCTCCATTGCCTTCCGGACCCTGGCAATCTCCTCGCCGGTGATCCGGTCGATCCGGTCATGGACCAGATCATGAAAATCGTCGGCCACCCGGATCAATTCCTCCACGTCTTCCATGCTGATGGTCCGGTCGACATAGTACTGGGTATCCACCCGCATCCGCTTCGCGTCGTCCAGGGCAGAGATGTCCATGCCGAAGAGTTCATCCAGGAGCATGATGGCGCCGGCATGGTTCTCGCACCGGATCCCGGCCCGGAACAGGAGGGCCGTCATGGCATGGTACATGCTGTAGTAGGCCATCGAGACAGCCTCCTCCGGGTGCTCGGCTTCCCGAAGGATACGCGCCGAATCCAGGAAGCTGTCGGACTTGGCCAGGTAGGAACCCGAGATCTCCTGGCTGGGGGCGACCAGCATCAGCTTGTGCTCATGCTGCAGTTTCCGAAAAAAATCCCGTCGCGTCATAGTACCGTTCCACCCCCTTCACAATCACGTGGCCCTTCATCATCTCCCGGACCAGCGGTGAGGCCGGGTCGAAGTCCCCGATCTTCACCGAGAGACGGGGGTACTTCTTCTCCAGTTCCTGTTTGAGGGTCTTCTCGCCCTTCTCCAGGAACACGTCGATATCACTCCTCCCGGTGGCGGTTCCCTTCGCGTGGCTGCCGAAAATGAGCACCAGGGGTACCTCGGAATGTGAGAGGAGGGTCTTCACCGGTCCCCGCAGGTACGGGTAACGCTTCAGGATCTGGGAAAGCCGGCAGTATTCGGCCATGATCACGCGATTCCTGCCTTCAATGGTCTTCTTGACATAGTAGACCTTGTTCTTCCCCTCGGTCCGGAAATCCACCGCGTTCTCCTCTACGAGCTCCTGCAGACGGCGCAGCACCGTCGAGTGGTTGGTCCCGAGCCGGACCGCAAGGGCCCGCACATGCAGGCCTTCCTGGATCAGGGAGAGAAGGATCTGGCTGGATATGTTCTGTTCCACATGGAACAATAATGTTCCAATAAAGGATAACGCTTTCGATTGCCCGGCTCTCCAGAGACCTGCCGGGGACAGGTCCGTGGCACTGTCTCACCATTGTTCAGGTCAGTGCACAGTCCCTTTACTAGAAATGTTTAAATACGATGGAAAGCTACTTCCTTCCGTCCTTCTCCGGTATCCTTGGGGCTTCAGTGTCCAGGTGATACCCACCAGGGTGGCGCCCGGTACGAGTAGCCCGCAGTGAGAGCCGGACCACGGACACGGGGGAAACACGCATGTTCGGCACGGAAGACAAACTGACCAGGCTCCGCATTGAAGACGATAGAATGCGGTGGATCCTCATGCCGCGGGGGATTGCCCTGGCAGAACGTTCGGTTCAGGACGGGTTCCTGGATTGCCTGGGCGGCGACCGCCGATGTGCCATCGGCGACTGTTGCTACTACATCACGGTCCTGGACAACGCGGCGCATCTCTGCCGCCAGCCGCGGGACAGGAGCAGGGGAAAGGATCTGGAGGTTGTGGACCATGACCATCACGGGATCTCCACCGAGGAACTGGAGGATGCCGTCCGGAAGGCGGCGGGAGATCACCTGGTTGACGGCCACTACCCCCTTTCAATCACCATCGAAAAGATGCTCCGGGCACAGCTGGAGCCGTGAGAGAGGGCGGGAAACCGGAACCTCCGGTTCTCTTTTTTTCCGTCAGACGTTCCCCTGGCGGAGAATGTGCATCCCCGGCAGCCGGCCTGTTGCCACGTTTTGGCCGGGAAGCGCACCCTGTTTTCCCGCACTGCCCGTCATCCAAACTTTTAACACCCCCTGCGGATATCCGGAACAGGATGAGAAACATTCCTGTCCTCCTTTCCCTCCTGGCATGCATCCTCCTGTCCCTTTTCTCCGGCTGCAGTGCACCCACCATCCGTGCACCGAACGTCACGGTAAAGGATGTGACAGTGGAGTCCGTCACCCTTCAGACCCTGAACCTGGGGGTCCAGCTCCAGGTCGAGAACCCGAATCCGGTGGGGATTACCCTCACCCGGGTGACCTTCGATGTCTTCTACGAGACCGGCAGCGGCCGGGAGTACCTGGGCCACGGGGAACAGGAGAACCTGACGTTCCCGAAGCAGGAAACGGTGGTGTACACCATCCCGGTGGAGATCGACAACCTCCAGGCGGTGAAGGCCCTCCCCATCCTGGTACTGGAGAGATCGCTCCCTGTGGTCGTGGCCGGGACCGCCACCGTGGACCTGAAGATAACCAAGGTGGATATCCCGTTCGAGCAGCGGAAGGTGATAACTGTATAGATCCCCACTCCGCGTCACACGCACGGGAGAGGTCAGTTTCCCCCTTTTTTCTTCCGTCATGATTCCGGAGCGGGGGAACAGGTCCGGGTTGGGATCCGCCCACGGGGGTTCGGAACACCCCGGCCGGGGAATTCTGCCCGGTTTCCTCCCATAACGATTTATCCCTTGAGAAGGGAAGTATATCCACACACAGTGGACCGATGATCCTCTTTTCGATGAGACCTCATCCAGGACAGGGAATGCATCAGGTGCCCTGGAATGTGAACCTATGAAACCCACATCATTCGACGACCTCTCCCTTCCCCCGGACCTCCGGCGGGCGGTGCAGGACCTGGGATTTGAAGAGCCCACCCCCATCCAGGCGCTGGCTATCCCGGCGATACGGCAGGGTCTGGACGTGATCGGCCAGGCCCACACCGGGACCGGCAAGACCGCTGCCTACGGTCTCCCGCTCCTTGAGAAGATCGATCCCGGGAACCGGGCCATCCAGGCGCTCGTCATCTGCCCCACCCGGGAGCTGGCCATCCAGGTGGCCGAGGAACTGACCCAGCTCTCCCGGCACAAGCGGGGCATCGTGATCCTCCCGGTATACGGAGGCCAGTCCATGGACCGGCAGCTGCAGGCCCTCCGGAAGGGCGTGCAGGTGGTGATCGCAACACCGGGCCGGCTCCTGGATCACATCCGTCGCCGGACCATTTCCCTGGACCAGGCACGGTTCGTGGTACTGGACGAAGGGGACGTGATGCTGGACATGGGGTTCATCGAGGATATCGAGGCCATCCTCCGGCAGACCCCCCGGGAACGCCAGACCCTGCTCTTCTCGGCGACGGTGCCGGAGGAGATCCGGGACCTGGCGAACCGGTACCTCCGGAACCCGAAGACGATCCGGGTGGTACACGAGCACCTGACGGTCCCCGGGATCGAGCAGCGGTACTACCCGGTGGGGGAGCAGGAGAAGCTGGAGGTCCTGACCCGGCTCCTGGAGGAGCACGATCCAAAGCAGTCCCTGATCTTCTGCAACACGAAGCGCCGGGCCGATGCACTGGCCCGCCGGCTCCGTGCCCGGGGGTTCCCATCCGAGAAGCTTCACGGGGACATGACCCAGGGCCAGCGCGAGCGGGTGATGGGGAAGTTCCGGAGGGGTGAGATCAGCGTGCTCGTGGCAACCGACGTGGCCGCAAGGGGCATCGACGTGGAAGGGATCGATGCCGTCTTCAACTACGATGTCCCCAACGACCCGGAGTACTACGTGCACCGCATCGGCCGGACGGCCCGGGCAGGGAGAGGCGGGAAATCCTTCACGCTGGTATCCCCCCACGAGATGCCCCGGCTCCGGGATATCCAGCGGTACGCCGGGATCACGATTGCACAGGAAGCGGTGCCCGGTACAGGGCAGAAACCGCCGGTGGCTGCACCCCGCGCTCCACCGGTGGTGGCCACCCCGGGCGCTCCGCCGATAGCAGCCACAAGTGTCCCGCCGGTGACTCCTCCCCATGCTCCGCCGGCGGCTGCACCCCCTCCTCAGGCCGAGACAGTCCCCGAACGGGAGACACCGGCACCCGGGCCAGGCTCCACCCTGGAGGACCGCGTCCGGTCCCTGGTCCGTCAGGGAGGGCTGGAGTTCCACCGGGAACGCGTGCAGGGACTGGTGGAATCGGGGCTCGATCCCATGGAGATCGCATCCGCCCTCATGGCCCTTGCCGGGCCCTTACGGTCCCAGGCGAACCAGGGCGGAAAACGGTCCGGAAATCGCAGGCGGAGACGGTAACCCTCCCGGATGGGAGGGGCCGCATCCTGCCTCACCCGTATCCCGTGTTCTCGCCTGCCGGTTCCCGATATGCCCTTTCCTGTACACGGGGATCCCTTGACCGGCTCCCACCGGCGGGCAGAAAATCAAGCGGGAGTCATAAACCCACCTAATTGATATACCGGCAGGCGAATGCCCTCCTCGGGTGGAGGGTGCGCCACCCCCATGCCTGATGTCCCGATCCGGAGGGCATTTCCATACCTACCCCTACCCCGCGGGACATCAGGCGGGAATTCTGGAGGAGGGTGCTGCCATGATGGAACAGGCCGGATACCGGCTCGTGTCAATTCTCTTTGTGATGCTTTTCGTGGTCGTCTGCGTGATGCCTGCGGCTGCTGCCGTTACGGCGGAGAAGAGTGAAACGACCTCAAGGCTCTACCGGACAACATCCGGCGATCGGGGGACCCAGGAGTATATCGTGGGGTTCCGGTCCGAACTGGCCATGAAAAGGTACCTGAAAGCGAATGATCTGAAGACCTCCCTGAAACGGGAATGGAACCGCCTGGACATGATCCTCCTGGAACTCACACCGAAGGAGGCGAAGGAGCTCTCCCGGCAGCGGGACATCCTCTTTGTGGAGGAGAACCATGAGGTCTGGCTCTTTGATGCCGCCCGGGGCATGAACATGGCCGACTGGGGAAAGAACGGGAGATACCCGGACTTCTCGGGTGTGCAGTACCAGGGTATCGTCCCTTCCGAAGAATTCCAGTACGGTGTCCGCATGATG
>JAJRDF010000013.1 GCA_028678555.1 Methanomicrobiales archaeon | reverse complement strand
GATGGGACGCCAAGTCGGCAACCAGAACAGGAGATCCACGGTTCCCGGCACACCGGCGGGGGGTGCCCACGCGGCGGGGGCGGAGCCCCGGCGGAGCCCTCGAGAGCGTCCCAGTAGTAGTCAGAAATCCAGTAAGCCATTCGCTCCGCAATCATAGCGAACCGATGGAGCCGCAGTAGGGGCCACGGCAGAATGCGGGATGCCGCCTCAGCCGGATTCCGATTGCTTTTCGGCGGCCAGGTCTGCTTCCACCATGAGCCGTACCAGGTCCCTGAACCGGTATTTCGGCTCGAAACCGAACGTCCGCCGGGCCTTGGTGATGTCACCGACGAGGGTGCTCGTCTTTCCGGGGCGGATCAGGGCTGGATCGGTCCTCACGTACCTGCCCGGTTCCAGGCCGGCGACGGAGAAGGCTGCATCCACCCATTCCTTCACCGAGTGGGCTTCACCGGTCGCGATGACAAAGTCGTCCGGCCGGTCCATCTGGAGGATCTTCCAGGCGGCCTCCATGTAATCCCGGGCATAGCCCCAGTCGATCCGGCTGGAGAGATCGCCCAGGACGAGAGCATCCTGCCTGCCGGAGGCGATTCTCGCCACCGACTGGGTGACCTTCCTTGTCACGTACTCGGGGGTCCGGCGGGGCGACTCGTGGTTGTAGAAGATGGCCGTGGAGGCATGGATCCCGAAGACCTGGCGGTAGTAGCGTACCAGGTAGTACGCCATCACCTTTGCACACGCGTACGGGCTCTGGGGGTTGAAGGGAGTGGTCTCGTTCTGCGTGGCCGTGTCGGTGAGGCCGAACATGTTGGAGGAGCAGGGCTGGAAGAAACGGATCCCGGGGTCCACCTGCCGGATGATCTCCAGGAGACGCCCCACGGCAGCCCCGGTGATGTCCAGGGAATAGGCGACCATGTCGTAGCTCCAGGACACATGGTCCTGGTCAGCCTCGTTGTAGATCTCGTCGGGCCGCACGGAGGCGATGATCCGGTGGAGGGAGGTGGGATCCGCCAGGTCCCCGCGGCAGAGGAAGAAGCAGCGGTTGAAGATCTGGGGATCGCCGATGAGATGATCGATGTTCCGGGTATTTCCCGTCGCGGAACGGCGGACCATCCCGTGGACCTCGTACCCCTTCTCCAGCAGGATCTCGGCAAGATAGCTGCCGTCCTGCCCCGTCACGCCAAGAACAAGTGCTTTCTTCACCGTCATGCTTCCACCCCACGCGGGGTTCCTTTCCCATGGGAAACCGGCAGGGATCCGGTTCCCGGGAAGAGCACCACCCGGAAATCCTTCGGGAGCTGCCGGGCGTACTTCCAGCCGGCACTCTGCTCATCCAGGACGACATGCTGCCTATCCCCGATGGATCCCTCAAAGACAATGCTCACCGTGTGGAAACCGTCTGTGATCCCGAACGGACCCCTGCCGCCAGGGTACTCAAAATACCCGACAGGCTGCAGGGCTTTTACAGAGAAGCCGGCCTCTTCCCTGACCTTCCTTCGTGCCGCAGCGGTGAGGTTCTCCCCCCGGAGGACACGCCCGCCGACGGGCCACCACCGGCCCTTCTTGGGTTCGTTGAGCCTTTTCAACAGCAGGTACTCCCCCTTCCGGTTCCGCAGGATCACATCCACGCAGAGGATCGGCATGGCACCGGCGATCTTCCGGTAGAATGCCCGGGGAAGGAACGTCATGGCACCACCCGGAACTCCGGAAGGGGAACAATGAACTTCCCTCCCCGGGAACGCCACTCCTTTTCCCTCTCGTAGAACTCCCGGAAAAAGGCATAGGGGAGCACCAGGAAATAGTCCGGCCGGGCCTCCCTGGCCTCCTCCTCAGAGACGATGGGAATCCATGTGCCGATGGTATATTTCCCCCATTTCTCGGGGCTTCGTTCCGAGGCCGCGGTGATCAGGGAGGTGTCAAGGCCATAGTACTGGAGGATCACGTTGCCCTTCGTGGAGGCTCCGTACACGTACACCTTCTTCCCCTTTGCCACCTCGCCCCGGATGAACTCCACGCAGCGCCTCCGGTTCTCCTCCACCCGGGCGGCAAAGGCACGGATGTCAGCAGGGGAGATCTTCTCGTCGTAGGCGATGCCCGTGCCCCGGTAGTGCCGGGCAAAGATCCGGTAGGAACCGCCATTCACGTCGTTCTCCTCGATCCGGAACATCTCCAGGCCGTTCTTCTCAAAGAGGTACTTCAGGGAGTCCAGGGAGTAGTACTCCAGGTGTTCGTGGCAGATGTTCCCCACGTCGTTGTTTTCCAGCATCGGTTTCAGACACATCAGCTGGGCCACGAAGATCCCGTCGTCGGCCAGGGCCCGGCACGCATCCCGGATAAACCGGTTCGGGTCCTCCAGGTCATAGAACATCCCGATGGCGGTGATCACCTTCGCCTTCCCGATCCCCCATCCCCGGGCCAGATCCATGTACCGATCGCAGTCCCAGAAGTCGTGCATCACGAAGTCGGCCTTCTTCCGGAGGTCCTCCACCAGGTTGTCGGCCGGTTCGCACCCGACCCGGTGGATCCCGGGGGCCGTGTAAGTGGCGAGCATCGTCCCGTCGTTGGCGCCGATGTCCAGGACCACGTCGCCCGGGCGCAGGTCCACGATGCCCTCCACCGCTGCGGTGATGTCCCGCAGCGCGAGGCGCATCGTCTCCGTCACCCCCGACCGGTACCAGTAGAATCGCGAGTACAGGAGTTCCTGGGGAGCGGTATGGCGCAGCTGGAGGAGTGAACAGTTCCCGCACATCACCATCTGCAGCGGGGCCTGGAGACCCTTCCCCACCCGTTCGGGGGGGACAAAATCGTTGATATACTGGTTCCCCAGGGAAAATACCTCCTGGAGCCTGTCGGAACCGCACAGGCGGCAAGTGGTGCGACGCGTCGTCTCCATGGATTCAGGGTCTCCGTGGGCCGGCCGGGGATCGGATCTCTCCAAGATCAGTTGCGTGGTGTCAGATGAAAAGATATTCCCTGTACCTCCCATGACACGAGCCGCGTGGCATGCCTGGGATCCCGACGGTGACACGTGGACTTTCTCTCCAGGTCATCACCCTGCGCCATTCAGTGGCGGATCCTTGCGAATCTGGCGACAACAGAGGATCATTGGTTCGGGAACGAAGATTCGAAGAAAAGAGGAACCGGGTTATGGTTCTCTGTGATCGGCAGCCGCTTCATCAGACATTCGCAGTTTTCTTACCATCACCCAGGCGAGCCCCAGGAGGATGGCGAACTTGATCGTGAAGAAGAGGAACGCGGACACCGGAAATTGACCGGGGGGAGCGAGATACCCGGAGACGTTGTTATACAGCCGGTTGTAGAGGAGCGGGAACTCCAGGTACACCCAGATCTGGGCCAGATAGAAGAGACCCGCTTCCCATACCGAGGCCGTGAGGAAGATGGCAAGGAACGGGGTGAGCCAGAGGAAATACTGGGGGCTCCCTACTTTATTGAAAAGAACGAAGACGAACACCGAGAAGAAAATGAAGAGGGAGAGCACTGCGGGTTTCGCTGCCGGCCGTCGGTAGAACACATAGAGGAGGAGCAGCTCCCCTACAAGCGTGAGGAGGAGGGAGAGCGGGCCGAAGATTTTCGGCAACCCCACGGTGGCAGCAATAAAATCAAGGTAATAGACAAGCCCATGGGTGAGGACGGACATCCCGGCATTCAGCGTGTAGGTCCAGAGAACACCACTCGGGCTCAGGAGGAGGAAGGGCAGGATCACGATGAGGACGAGGAGGGCTCCGGGGGCCATCGAACGGACGATCTCCTGACGGTTCCGCCCCGACTTCACCTGCTGGAGCAGGAAGTAAGGTGCGGCAAGGAGGGGGAACCACTTCACCAGGAACCCCGTGGCAGCCGCGAGGTACGCTCCCGTCTCCCTCCCGTACACAAAGAGGGTAAGGGACAGGACGAGGAGAAAGGTTGGCAGGGCATCATACTTGGTGAGGACGAAATAGGCCGCGGCGAAGGCGGTGGTGTAGAGTATGCCTCCGAAGAAAGCCCGCCTCTCATCGGTGATCTTCAGGGCCAGCAGGTAGACCAGGATGGCGGTTCCCGCGTCCAGCAGGCACATGAGGACCTGGTGTGACAGGGCGTAGGCCCCCCCGCTCTTGAAGAGGAGGGCGGGAACCAGGGGGAGAAGGATGGAGATGAAGGCCAGCTGGGGATACTCGACATTAAAATCCACGTAGGGAATCTGTCCTTCCAGCACCTTTATTGCATAATTCAGGTAGAAACCGATATCGAACATATCCAGGAAGGAGTGAAAGACTGCCGTTGTCATGAAAACGACAACGAACTTCACGGCAATGGATAGAAGGATCAGCTGGAGGAGGCGGGACCGGAACGTCGCGGGATCGACTCCCTCGATCTGAAATCCGAGAAATCTGAAGCCTTCCGCCTTCGCAGGGGCCGTCCTGCCCCCCTTCTTACCGGGCATAGAGTGAGGGTGGGGTCCGGGGAGATATATGGGTATCGATTCCCCGGAGGGAATGCACCGGCGAAGACATGGGCAGCATCTTCCCGGAGCCCGGATGCAGATCCCCGGGGGCCAGGATCCCGGCCGGACGCCGGCAATCTTCGGTCAGTCTCCCGGGAAGAGACGTGCCTTCCAGATTGCCATGCTGTAGGAAACGCCCAGCCGGAGGAATCGGAGGAGGCTCGGGCTGGACTTGGAGATGCCCCTGTCGCGCTCGGTGAGGGTATAGGGAACCTCCACCACCCGCAATCCCTTCCGGCAGCAGGTGTAGATGAAGCCGATGAAGTACTCGCCGAATCCCGACGGTTCGGGTAGGGCGTAGTCAAAGACTCTCCTGCGGAGGACCACGACCCCGCTGTCGTAATCCCGGATCCCGTACCCCAGCACCAGCGTGGCCATCCCGTTGAGCAACTTGCTGGTGAGGACCCGGACCGGGTCCCTCTCGTCGCTCCCCCCCTCCGCGTACCGCGACCCGACCACCACGTCGGCTGTCTCCAGGGCAGAGAGCATGTCCGGGACCCGCTCCACACACTTCGGCATGTCCGCGTCCCACCAGCAGACGATGGATCCCCGGGACTCAACGATTCCCCTCACGATTGCAGATGCGAGTCCCCGGGTCCGTGTCCTGCGGACGAGCACCACCCGGGGATCGGCCATCTCCTCCACCACCTTCCATGTCCCGTCCGGGGAATCATCATCCACCACGATGACCTCTACCGGGGCCGGAATAATGGAGAAGATCGTTTCGATGGACTTCCGGATGTTCTCCCGTTCGTCGTAGGTGGCAAGGATAATGGAGATCAGTCCCTGGACAGTCCTGTCGGGAAGGGGGCTCCCGGCCGGAATCACCTTTCCTGTTCCCTCTTCCGGCATCGGTACTTCTCTCCTCACGCCTGGGGCGCACCGAACCGCACCACAACCAGCACACCGGTCACGATGAGGGCAATCCCGATCCACCGGGCCGCGGGGATCTCCTCCTTCAGCACGAAGTGGGCAGCCAGGGGGATGAAGGCATACATCAGGGCGTACATGGGGTAGGCATAGCTCAGGTCCAGGCCGGTGAGGACCAGGATCCAGAGGACGGCCCCGAGGCCGTAGCAGCAGAACCCGAGAAGGATCCGGGGATTGGAGAGGACAGCGATCAGACCGCCGATGGCAGACGGGAGCGAGGAGAAGTCCAGCGGCGGGAGCTGCATGGCCCCCGTCTTGAAGAGGAGTTCACCGGCCACTCCGAGGCCAATGGTGATCAGGATCAGCCCCAGGTAGAGGGAGTTCATACGCAGTGCTCCGGCGGGTGACGGGGTCCCGTGCCCCTGTGATCGGACATCCGTGTTCATCTCCCCAGGTCCCATATCTCGTGGAGGCTCCCTGCCGTCTGCGCCAACTCCTCACCGGTGAGGCCTGACCCGGAGGGGAGGTACAGGCCGTTCTCCCCCAGATCCTCCGCGACAGGGTACCGCTCGCCGGAGAAGAGGCCCATCTTCCGGCAGACCGGCTGCCGGTGGACCGGGATAAAGAAGGCCCGGGTCTCCACGCCGCGATCAGCCAGGAGACCCATGAGCCGGTCCCGGGGGACGGGAGATTCCTTCCCGGTGACGATCCCGTACATCCAGTACACGTTCCGGGCCCAGGGTTTCTCCACCGGCAGCCGGAGGCCGCGGAGATCCTGCAGGAGTTCGTGGTACCGGGCGGCGTGGGCCCGCCGTGCCGCCACGAAGGTGCCGATTCTCTCCAGCTGGGCCAGGCCGATGGCGGCCTGGATATTGGTCATCCGGTAGTTGAAGCCCAGGTCGGTGTGGAGGAACCGCTTCTCCGGGTCAAAGGCCAGGTCCTTGAGCGCCCTGGCCCGGGCCGCGAGGGCCGGGTCATCCGTTACCACCATGCCCCCCTCTCCTGTCGTGATGATCTTGTTGGCATAGAAACTGAAGCAGCCGATCTGCCCGAGGGACCCCGCACGCTTCCCCCTGTATTCAGCCCCGTGGGCTTCGGCCGCGTCCTCCACAACGACGGCATGGTGGTCTTCGGCCAGCTCCCGGATGGGATCCATGTCGCAGGGATGGCCGTAGATGTGCACCGGGAGGATGACCCGGGTCTTCCCCGTGATCTTCTCGGCCAGAAGGGAGGGATCCATGTTCCAGGTCTCAGGATCTGCATCCACGAGGACCGGCCGTGCCCCGCAGTACAGGACGGCAAAGGCGGTGGCCATCATGGTGAAGGCCGGCAGGATCACCTCGTCCCCGGGCCCGATCTTCAGGGTGGCCAGGGCCAGGTGCAGCGCGGTGGTACCACTGGTAGTGGCAACCCCGTGGGTGACACCGCAGTACGCTGCGAACTGCTCCTCGAAGGCCTTCACGTACTTCCCCTGGGAGGAGATCCAGTTCGTCTCCAGGCAGTCCTTCACGTAGGCCAGCTCTTTCCCGCTGAGGGAGGGTGTGCAGACGGGAATCATGACGGTTCACCCGCGGAACCCCGGCAGGTATTTCCCCTGAGCAGACCCTTCATCCTCTGACTCCGGCATCCTTCCCCTTCACGGGAGGATCGAGATAGACCTTGTCGGCCGATATTCCCCGGTACGGGCCCTGCTTGACCTCGATGATCTTCGTCTTCTCCAGGATCCGGAGACCATGCCCCCCTGCGATGAAAAAGATCGTGTCGCCTCCTGAAAGGGGGACACTCTGCACGAGAGCACCGCTGTGATCCATGATATCGGCAATGACCCTCCCGGAATCGATGTGGAGCACCTCCTGGATGGTGGAGATATGGAGATCCCGGTCCGGGTGCCGGTGGGCACGGACCGCGTCCCCTGACGCGTACACGTTCACGGCGACCTGCAGGGGGTAACCGGGGTCTGAGATGAAGTTGACCCCGGGGGGGGTGTCCCCCGACCGGGCAACCAGGGCCAGCAGGGTGCCTTCCGGTGAGGTGATCCGGTCCAGCATGGCTACCGCGTGATCCTTTCCGACCGGGAGAGGAACTGGTTCTCATGGGGATAATGGATGGCATCCCAGGGGAACTGCTCCCCGTTCATCCACCTCTTCCAGCGTTCCTGGTCCGCCTTCACCATGAGGGAGACGAGGTCGTCGAAGTTCACCTTCGGTCTCCAGCCCAGCTTCTCCCTGGCCTTCCGGTAATCCCCCCGCAGGTACCGGACATCCAGCGGGCGCAGGAATTTCTTGTCCACCTTCACATGGTCACGGTAATCGAGCCCGACCCGGGAGAAGACCTTCTCGGCGAACTCCCTGACGGAATGGGACTCATTGGTGGCAACGACATAATCATCGGGCTCATCCTCCTGGAGCATCATCCACATGGATTCCACGTAGTCAGGGGCAAAGCCCCAGTCCCGCATGGCATCCAGGTTCCCCACCGATATCTCCTTCTGGAGGCCGAGGGAGATCCGGGCCGCCGCATTGGAGAGCTTCCGGGTGATGAACTCGAGACCCCGGAGGGGGCTCTCGTGGTTGAAGAGGATCCCGTTGCAGGCATACATCCCGTACCCCTTGCGATAGATGGTGGTGATCCAGTACCCGTAGAGCTTGGCGGCGGCGTACGGGCTCTGGGGCTGGAAGGGGCTCCCCTCATGGAGGGGCTCATCCTCCGGGCTGTACCCGAAAAGCTCACTGGTCGAGGCCTGATAGAAACGGATGTCCCGGTTCACGTGACGGATGGCCTCCAGGATCCGGGTCACGCCGAGACCGGTCATCTCGGCGGTGCTGATGGGCTCCTCGAAGGACGACCAGACGAAACTCTGGGCTGCCAGGTGATAGACCTCCTCGGGTTGCGAGATGTGGATGGCCTCGATCAGGGAACCTTCATCGATGAGGTCAGCGCCGATGAGGTGCAACCGGTCAAAGATATCGAGGTACTGGAGGCGCCAGAAATTGGGTGTGGAGAGGCGCCGGTAGATCCCAAAGACCTCGTAGCCCTTGTCCAGGAGAAATTTTGCCAGGTATGCCCCGTCCTGGCCTGTGATCCCGGTGATCAAAACACGTTTCATGGGAGTAATCCATGTACAAAAGCCGCAGCGGGAGTTATCAATCTTCTTGCCGAGGGAAGCATCCTCCGGCCCCGGTCTCCGCCGGCCGGGCAACCGCCGTTACGCTGCGCCGCGCCAGGTGACATTGCGGTTCACCACGTAATTCCAGACAAACGCGGCCAGGATCCCCAGCAGGTTCGCCGCCAGGTAGTAGATGCCGAAGATCTCCTTTCCTGCAAAGAGGACGGCCATGTTCACCACCAGGCCTCCGAGGGAGACCAGCTGGAAGGAGAGAAACCGGTGGAGCCTCCGTCCCATCCGATGCCCGGTCTCCCCGCCGAAGGTCCAGAAGTCATTCAGCAGGAAGTTGGTGATGATGGAGGTCTCGATGGCGACAGCGCTGGAGTACAGGTAGTAGATGCCTGCGAGCTCCGTGAGCCCCCAGAGGATCCCCATGTTGACAGCGATGCCCGAGATTCCGACCAGGGCAAACCTGAGGATCCGGGAGAGTTCGCGCCAGGCCGCCCCCTCCCTGCGGGAAAAGGCATGGCCCGTGATGCCCCCTACCTGGACCGCGTATGCGATGATGGTGGTGAGGGAGAGCTTGCTGGCCCCCTCCTTCCGGTTCTCGAAGGTATAGGGAATCTCCTCTGCCCGTGTCCAGTGGCCTTTCCCCAGCACCTCGAGGAGTATCTTGTAGCCCCGGGGCTCCAGCGGGGCACCCTCCACCACCTCCCTTTTCACGGCGAAGAACCCGCTCACCGGGTCCGTGATCTCGGGGAAGAGGATCCGGCCCATCGCCGTGGCCCCCAGGGAGATGATCCGCCGGGAGAGGGGCCACTCGCCGATGCCGCCCCCGGCCACGTACCGGCTGCCGATGACCACGTCGGCGCCCTCCCGGATCCGCCGAAGAAAGGCCGGGATCAGGGAGACGGGGTGAGAGAAATCGGCGTCAATGACCTGGATCACCGAACCCCGGGCGATCCCGAACCCCTCCACCACCGACTGGGAGAGGCCGGGGTCTGCCGTCCGGACCACCAGCCGGACATGGGGAAGTGCCTTCTCCAGGTCCCTGACAATGGGGATCGTCCGGTCCGGGGAACTGTCATCGATCACCAGGATCTCGCCCCGGATCCTGTGATCGGCCAGGGTGCGGCTCACCTCCCGGACCATGGCCCCGATATTCGCCTCCTCCCGGTAGGTGGGGATGATGACCGTGAGTTCCGGGGGACCGGTAACGGAACCCCCGGGGAGTTCCGGGGGACCGGTATCAGGACCCCCGGGGAGTTCCGGGGACGGGGTATCGGGGCCCACGGACCCCTCACCCGGAGCGGAGCAGGAAGATGCCGGGCCCGTACCGGACGGCCTGGTCCATGTCGGTGTGGTCTTCCAGCCACCGGACCACATTCCCGCCGGGATCCGTGGAACTGACGTCTGAAGTGAGCACATAGAAGACCCGGTGTCCTCCCGCGGACGCGGACACCCTCTCCAGGTCAGCCGGGGTGTACAGCCCGTACAGCAGGGTCCCGTCGGACTGGTTCGAGTAGTAATATTCGAGCGGCTGCCGCACGTATCCCGGTATCACCACCACCAGGTCCCCCGGGTCCGTCCGATCGCCCAGGTAGCGGGAGAGACCCCTCCAGTCATCCTTCTGGGTCGTGTAGTAGGTCGACAGGAACGGGACGGCGGCGAGGAAGATGAGCAGCACCGCTGCCACCGCCAGGTACCGGGACCGGACTGCCCTGCAGAAGATGGGGAAGGAGGCAGCGACCCCCAGGAACAGGAACGGCTGCAGGTAGATCAGGTACCGGGGAACCATCGGCATCCGGTAGGAGAGGAAGACGCTCGCGAGGAGCGGCAGTGCCAGGCCGGCGACCAGCAGGACGGCAAGCCCGCGGTCCCTGGGAACGAGCCAGGCGACCCCCGCGATGAAGAGCGCAAGCAGGATCACCGCGAGGAAGAGGTTGAATCCGGAGATCTGGACCAGGGTCTGGGTGATGGTGGAGAATCCCTGGATACCGAAGCTGGGTCCCCCTCCGGTCCGGAGGAGGAACAGCTGGACCGCGTTCACGATGAGAGGCAGGGCCAGGATCATGAAGACCCCCAGGGCAAGGAGAGGTGCGGTGGCTTCCTTCAGGTTTGCCCGGATGGCCTGGAACCGGAAGGCGAATGCAAGAAGGATCAGGACACCCACGGGCACGAAAGCGTAGAAGTGGGTCCAGAAGGCGAGGGCCGAGAAAGCCCCGAAAGCGATCCAGTTGCCGTACCCCCCTTTCCGCGTCGCTTTGAGGAAGAAGAGGAGGGCCAGGGCGAAGAAGAAGAGCATGGGTGCGTAGGCACGGGCTTCCTGGGAGTAGTAGATATGAAACGGGGAGAAGGCCAGGAGCGCTGCTGCAACCAGGGAGGAGGGGCGGTCCAGCACCTCCCGTGCCACGAAATACATGACCACGACCGTGAGGGCACCGAGAAGCGCCGGGAGGAACCGGAGCACGGCCTCGCTCTCCCCGAAGGTGAGCATCAGGTGCTCCATCCAGTAGAAGAGCGGCGGGTTGAACTCTCCTGCCGAGAGCGTCCCCCAGATCCCCACTATGCTTTTCCTGGCGAATCCCAGCGTGGAGGCCTCGTCCAGCCACAGCGAGTTCGCACCCAGGTTCAGGAACCGGAGCAGGAACCCTGCCAGCACCACTCCGAGGAGCAGCTGGATGAGTCGCCCTGTGCGGAGGATCTCCCACGCTTTTCCGGGATCCCGGAACAGGGCTGAGAGGGGGACCTCCTCCCCGGCCGGATCCGGATCACAGTCCCTGAACGCCGGTTCGGGAGCCTTTGCAGACGCCTTTCCCTTCTCCTTCTTCCCCATCGAGATCACTAGTGGTTGGAGAGGGGGCTATAAAAAGGGATGCGGAAATGGGGGAGGATACAGTTCCCTTGAAGGGAGGAAGATCGGTGGCTGCTGACGGGAGGGGGCGCTGCCCCCTCCCGGTCCCTCCCCCGCGACAAGAGGATGGACCACCGATTGGTAATTTCCCAAAATCTTCTCCCATCAGGATCAACCGGGGGGGGACGCCCACGCGGCGGGGGGGAACCGCAGTTTCCCCGGGAGCGTCTCACTCCTCCTCCAGAATCTCGAGTAAGATCCTGATCGGGCCCACCCGTTGGGGACGTTCACCGCGAGTACGCGTCGATAACCCCGCGGAACACGTCGGCAGCCTGTTCCAGGGCCCGGACCGGGACCCGCTCATCCACACCGTGCAGGGTGGCCAGATCCCCCGGCCCGTACTCCACCACCCGGAATCCTGCGGCCCGGAGGTGCTTCGCGTCGCTGGCTGCCCACTGGACGATGGGGCGCGGTTCTTCCCCGTGGACCCGCCGGATCTCACGGGAAAGGATCCCGACAAGGGGTACGTCAGGAGGTGTAAAATTCGGTTCTGACTGGGACAGTATTTCCATCTCTGCCCCCTTTGCCCGTCTCCGGAGGGAGGCAAGCACCTTCGCGGTGGAGGCGCCAAAGGGGATCCGGAGCTCCAGCTCCAGGCTGCACCTTGATGCCACGACGTTGGCCTTCTCCCCGCCTTCGATCCGGCCGGGGTTGAAGGTGATCCGCTGCAGGACCGCCGCCGGGTCCTGAATCCCGAAGATCCGGCCCAGCACCTCCGCGGAGTCCTCCACGGGCTCCCTGAGGGCCTCCGGCGGCCGGTAGACCCTGGCATGGGCCTTCTCCAGGGTCCGGAGCAGGTCGAGGGCCTCCATCACCGCCGAGACCCCGACCCGAGGGTAAAGGGACCCGTGGCCCGGCTTGCCCCGGAACCGGATCGCCAGACGGAGGAGCCCCTTCATGCCGATCACGGGGTGGAGTGCCGGGGTCGGTTCCGCCACCACGCAGTCGCAGGGCGGGAGGACACGTCTGTCCAGCACCGCCCGGATGCCCAGCTCCCCTCCCGTCTCCTCGTCAGCGACGAAGGCCAGGCTGACCTGCGGCTCCCGGCCCTCCTCCACGAGGCCGGTCACCGCGGCCAGGATGGCGGCGCAGCCCCCCTTCATGTCGGAGGCGCCCCTCCCGTACACCATCCCGTCCCGGATCTCCCCGCCAAACGGGTCTACCGACCATTCGCCGTCCCCCGCGGGGACCACGTCCATGTGGCCGCAGATCACGAGACGAGCTTCCTGAGGGGCGGAGACCAGGTTCACCCTCCCCCCGCGTTTCCGGATCAGGCGGGACCCAAGCCCGAGGGCATCAAGATGCTCCCGGAGGTACGCGGCCACCTCAGCGGTATCGCCGGGCGGATTCTCGCTCCGGATCCGCACCAGGTCGGCGCAGATCCGGGCAGGGTCGGAGGGGAGGGCCATGCTGGGATCACGGGCAGGTCAGGGAGTACTCGTCGAAGAGCTTCGCCAGGGATGCATCCGCATACAGGGTCTTCAGGAAATTCCGGTCAAAGAGCTCTTCAATGGCATCATAGAAGAACTGTGACGGTATCGGGGCGTTGCTGTCAGGGTCCAGCACGATCCGGAAGGAGCGGTAGCCGGCCGGATCGTCGCAGTCGTAGATGTCCCGCCACATCATGGGCAGGTTGTTGTACCGGTCTTCATCCCGGGTCTTCAGCCAGTTGATGAAACCGGGGAACTTCACGCGATCTCCCTTCTGCTCCTCGTCAATGCGCCAGCGCAGGTACTCCCTCGCCATCTCGTTCTTCACTGAGAGGAAGTTGAAGGACATGACGCCGAGGGTATAATCCAGATGGGCAATGGCATCCATGAAATAGAAGCGGAGCACCGGGTGAAACGCCGAGGTGTCCTCGAGGATCAGGCTCTTCCCGTAGAGGTGGCGGAGCACCTGGAAATATTCGTTGCTCTCCTGCATCATCACATCATGGGGCCGGGGGGAGGAAAAACGTTGCCGGCAGGGGGGGAGGAAGATTCCCTCCATCACTCCACTCACTTCCGCTAAAAAGGTTTCACGTGATTGATGCGGGAGGGGGCTTTGCCCCCTCCCGTTCCCTCCCCCACGGCGAG
>JAJRDF010000012.1 GCA_028678555.1 Methanomicrobiales archaeon | reverse complement strand
CGGGTAGGGGCCGAAGGGTGGCCGGAAGAGGAGGGTGTCCGAGAAGCCGGGGAGTCCTTCGCCCGTGAGGGTGACGAGCACTTCCGGGCCCAGCGTGAGGTTGGCCAGCTGCTCACGGTACCGGATCACCTCGGTCCGCCGGCAGGACTCGTTCCCCCTGTAGAAGAAGCGGCGCTTGGTGGCCCGGTCCTGGGGGGCCAGGGTCTCCGTGTACCCCAGGAGCTCCCGGTACCCCTCCAGCAGCCGGGGATGTGACCGGCACCGGTCGTCCACCAGTTCCCAGAGGACACCGTCCTGGATCGCCTGCCGGACCCGGGCGATTTCGGCGAGGGTCACCCGGAGGTTGTGGAGGGCCAGCAGCCGTTCCCTCCCGGGATCCTCCCGGAGTTCCTTTGCCGTATGGTCCCGGCAGACCCGGCAGGGGCAGGGGAGTTCAGAGAGTTCCTCCAGGTGCCAGGATCCCCACGGAGTCAGGTACCTGCCGTCCTTTGCAAAGAGGGCATAGGCCGCCGAGTCGAAGGCATCACAGCCCATGGCGACAGCAAGGGCAAACATGGACGGGTGGCCTGCCCCGAACAGGTGGACGCAGGCGGAGGGGGAGAGGCCCCTTTTCGCGGCCAGCACCACCCGGACCAGGTCCCGGTACCGGTACTGTTCCATGAGGGGGACGACGGCACCGATGGGGGCGAATGTGATGCCCGTCCCGCTCACCGCGGCGCCTGCCTCTTCCCTCAGGTCCGGGAACCTGCCGCCCTGCACGGGCCCGGCCAGTCTCTCCGGTCCAACGATCTCCACCGCTTCACGGATGCGCCGCATCGTCTCCTCCAGCTCATGGGCAGCCGTCTCCCGGCTGGCGGAGGGGGGCGTGGGGATATCCATGGGAACCAGGATCTCGCTCCCGATGACCCCCTGGAACTCCACGGTATCCCGGTTGGTGAGGGTCACGTCCCCGTACACGGACTGCTGGAACGCGCCGGAGTCGGTCATGATGACGCCATCGAAGTCCAGTACCCGGTGGAGGCCGTCCCTCGCCGCGATGTCCCGGAACCGGTCCGAGGTGCGGAAAATATAGGCGTTCGTGATCAGGGCCTGGACACCCATGTCCTGCATCTCCCGGGGGGTGACCAGGGGCAGGTGGGGGTTCACGACCGGGAGAAGTACCGGTGTCGTGACCGTCTTCTGTCCCACCTTCAGGTGGCCGGTGCGCCCTGCGATGTCTTTCTCCTTCACCTCAAAGCGGATGCTCATCCCGTCTCCGGCTCCGAGAAGATCTGCCCTTCGAACGTCAGGACCTCCACCTCAGGCGACTTCCAGCAGCCGGGGGAGAGGCCCGACTTGCCGCAGGTGTGTTCCAGGAACTCGCCCGCGGTCCAGCCATATTCGGTGGCCACCTGCGGGAGGAGGAGGCCGCTCCTGCCCCGCCCCTTCATGATCAGGCCGTGCCTCCCTACCTCCACGTGCCGTGGCCGCTCAACCGGGGCACAGGTCAGGATTTCCGGAACCGAAAGGACCGTCACCTCCACGTGGATCTCGTTCATCTCCTCCCGCGAGACCGGGGGGAACCGGGGATCGCCGGTCCCTGCCGATACCGCCGCCTCGACAAGAGCCTCCCCCAGCGGGAGCACGGGCATCGGGAGGCCGATACATCCCCGGAGCATCCCCTGTTCGGTGAGGGTCACAAAGACCCCCCGTTTCTCGGAGAAGACCCGGGGCACGGGCGGCAGCCGGTACGCGACCCCGGAGAGGTGCGCGTCCAGGGCCCCGCGGGCGATCCGCAGGGCCAGTTCCCCCTCTTCCCTCGCAAGGACCTTCATGACACATAAATAGCGAGCCATCCAACATATGCGTTGTGAGAGGGAGAGGGCGGCCGACGGTGGCCCGGAAGGGCTGCTGAGGAAAGTCCCCCCACGCACCGGACACGCAGCTGCATTCACGTGCAGGTGGCGAGAGTCACGGCAATGACACAGAAACGGCACGGCCCGCCGGTAGCAATGAGACGGTACCAGCCCTTTGGGGCGAGAAGCACCCCGCGTGCGAGATAACCCGTCGAGCGATGACCGTCGGGATACGTTGAAACGGTGAATCCCTGCGTGTGCAAGCCAGAACAGGGCTCACGGTTGTCCGGTACCTGCCCGGGTATGGCGCTCAGCTGAATGCCGCCACGAACAGAAGGGGGCTTACTCCTCCCACTCACCCCCCACGAGGGGGCTGTTCTCGATTCTCATTTCTCGGATAGTTCTAATGGTATGTCAGTCGATGTGGTCGGTTTTCCTCCCTAAGTGGTACGACTAGTGGGACGCTCCAGGGGGGACATGATGGCCCCTCCCGCCGCGTGGGCGCCCCCCCCATGTCGGTGTTTCCCAATTGGTGATTCCGTACGGTAACACGGCTTGGAGCCACTATCCTCATCGGGGGAGGGACCGGGAGGGGGCTGGCCCCCTCCTGTCCGGATGTTCTCATCCAGAAAAGGGAGAGAACAGGTAAATTCTACCGTTCCAGTTATATAGATATCAGAAGAATATGACTCTCATGCATATTCCGGATGCCGGGGAGCTCCGGGCCAAGCGGGAGACCCTGAGGGTCACCCAGGCGGAACTGGCCCGGATGGCGGGGATCAGCCAGTCCATGATTGCCCGGATCGAAGCGGGGTCCGTGGACCCCCGGGCATCCACGCTCGCCCGGATCGTGGCCGTGCTGAACCGGTGCGAGCGTCCCCTGGTCCGGGCGGCTGACGTCATGCATACCCCTGTCCATGCGGTGGCCCCCGACGACCCGGTGGCCAGTGTCATCGGGATGATGGAGCGGCACAACATCTCCCAGCTCCCGGTGGTGGAGGGCGGGATCCCCGTGGGCTGCATCTCGGAATCGGCGATGGTGCAGGCGCTGGAAGATGGGACAGTGATTCCCGGGCAGAAGGGGCTGGTCCGCGAGTTCATGGAACCCGGCTTTCCCACGGTCCCTCCGGAGAGCGATATCAGGACGGTGGCCCACCTGCTGCACGATCACCATGCCGTGCTGGTGGTGGCAGGGGGGAAGGTTGCCGGTGTGATCACCAAGCACGACCTGATCTCGCTGATCTCCCAGGACTAGAGGAGCGAGACGAGATCCCGCAGCACGACCGCCGGGTCCTGTGCTTTCACGACGCTGGATGCGAGGAGTACCCCCACAGTTCCCAGATCGAGGGCGATCTTCACGCACTCGCCGGACTGGATGCCTGCGCCCGTGAGAACCTTCACGTCGGGGTTCACCTTCCGGGCGGCGGCAACGGAGCGGCGGATGATCTCCGGATCTGCCTTTGCCACCGAGATCCCGGATCCGATCAGCTCGGGCGGTTCGATGGCCACATAGTCGGGTGCCAGGGCCGCCGCGGCCGCGGTTGTGGGCTCGTTGTTCGTGCAGATCACCGTCTCCAGGTGTGCGTCCCGTGCCGCCTTCCGGGCGGCCTCGATGTCTGCCAGGGTGAGCCTCCGCTCGGAATGGTTGATGAGGGTGCCCCGTGCGCCGGCGAGCCGGACAGCGGCTGCCGTGACATGGCCGGTGTGGGCTCCCGGGGCCACGGCATCGATGTGCTGGGCAAACACCGGTATCTCGTAATGATGGGCGATGGGGTGGATATCGATATACGCCGGTGCCACCCCGATGATCGCTCCGCTCTCCTCGGCCACCATCTCCGCCGACTCGGCAATCAGGTGGGCCCGCTGGCCAATCCCCTCAGCATAGACCTTGCAGTTGATCAGGATGAACGGTGGTGACATGAAAATCCCTTGATCACGCATCCTCTAAGGGGAAGGACCTATATTAATGCGGCGAGTTTGGTACCGGGCGCAGAAATCGGGTCCCCGGCTTCAACAGGTTCATTAACCTGTACACGAAATGCGTGATCATTCACCCGTTTCAGGCCGCTTTGCGGCAGCAGTGAAGGGATCTGGTTATGTGGGATGTGTTCCGGAAGAGGGATCCTGCCTCGCTGGTGAGCGAGGGGATCCGGCTGTTTGATCTGGGACAGCATGACGCGGCCCTGCAGCTGTACGATGAGGCAGTAAAACAGGATCCCACGCTGCCGGTCGCCTGGCTGAACCGGGGTTCAACCCTTACCCTCCTCGGGAGGTACCAGGAAGCCCTGGATTCCTTTGACCGGGCCCTCATGCTGGATGCCAGGAACCCCCTGACCCTACGGAACCGCGGGATCGCCCTGATCCACATGGGCCGGAATGACGAGGCGGTGCGCACCCTGGACCAGGCCCTGGAGATCAATCCTGAGGATTCGGTGGCCTGGCTGAACCGTGGCACCGCACTTGCCAATGACGGCAAGTACAGCCAGGCCCTGATGTGTTACCAGATCGTCAGGGAACTGGAGCCGCGGAACGCCACCGCCTGGTTCCAGCAGGGCAGAACCTACGCCATCCTGGGCAGGTTCGATGAGGCCGTGAAGTCCTTTGACACGGCGCTCTCCCTCCGCCCTGACGATGCCGAGATCTGGATCCACCGCGGGGTGGCGCTCGTGAACCTGGAGAAGCCAGACCAGGCGCTGGAGAGCTATGAACAGGCGATCAGGAGGAATCCCGGCCTTGCCCGGGCCTGGTCCCAGAAGGGTCTTGTGCTGGTGAAGAAAGGGCGGTACGACGAGGCCCTCGCTGCCGTGGAGAAGGCCCTGGCCCTGGATCCCGGGGAGGTCAACGCCCTCTTCGGGAAGGGACTGGTCCTCAAGATCCTGGGCCGGTACACCGAGGCCACCGCCTGCTACGACCAGCTCATCGCCATCAATCCCAGGGATGCCGCCGCCTGGCAGGGGAAGGGGGACGTCCTCCTCCTCTTCGAGAAGTACACCGAGGCGTTGCGGGCATATACCCGGGCACGGGAACTGGACCACACGCTGGAACAGTCCCTCCAGGCGTCCATTGACCGGTGCATCGCGTTCATCCAGTTCAACCGGGACCGGTGGCGGGACCAGGGCCTCTTCCTTCTGGAGCAGGGGGAGCCCATGGAGGCGATCCGGTTCTTTGACCGCGTGCTGGAGGTGGAGCCCTCGGACCCGAGGATCTGGCTCCACCGGGCCGATGCCTTCACCCAGGTGGGGAAGCACCAGGAAGCCCTGGAGAGCCTTGACCATGCGCTGGCCCTCACTCCCAGGGACGTGGGGGCCCTCCTGGAACGTTCCGTCCTCCTTTCCCGGCTGGGGAACCATGCCGGCTCCATCCGGACCCTGGAGAACGTCCTCGCTGCAAACCCGACCATCCAGGACCCGCGGGTGGTCGCCGGCTTCATCCGCGAGGGCGAGGCCCTGTCAGCCCTGGGACAGCACGAGGAAGCCGTCATGTGCTTCTCCCATGCACTTGATATGGACCCCGGAAACTCGGCCACCTGGACCAGCAAGGGCCGGTCCCTCGCCCTCCTGGGATGGTACGAACAGGCCCTCGTGGCCTTCGACAAGGCGGTGGAACTTGATCCGGCCTCTGCCGCCAAGTGGGTGAGAAAGGGGATCGTGCTGGACATGCTCTCCCGCTACGGGGATGCCATTGACTGCTACGAGAAGGCCCTTCGGATCAACCCTGAGGACGCCTCTGCATGGTTCAACCTCTCGTCCACTCTCCTGCACCTGAAGCAGTACGAGGAGGCCATCAAGGGATTTGACCGGGCCCTCTCCATCGACCCCCGGAACGCCGAATCCTGGTACAACCGGGGGGTGGCCCTCCTGGATCTCCGGCAGTACGAGATGGCACTCATCTCCTTCAACCGGGCCATCGAGATCGAGGATAACATCCCCGAGTTCTGGCACAGCAAGGGGTGCCTGCACGGGATCCTCCGGGACTATGCCGAGGCCATGAATGACTTTGACCATGCCCTGGAGCTGAACCCCGAGTTCGCCATGGCCTGGAAGAGCCGGGGTCTCTTCCTGCAGTACCTGGGACGCTTCCAGGAGGCCGTGGAATCCTACGATCGTTCCCTGGTGCTCGAGTACGATCCCGGGACGAAGAAGATACGCGATGCCCTGGTGGCCAAGATCTGACGCGCCGGGCTCCGGGGGAAAAACGGTTATTTTTTCAGGGAGATGATGTCGCCGAAGGTGGTGGCCACCCGGCTCCCCTTCTGGCCCTTCACCTCACCGGGCTCGGTATCCAGCAGGCTGATCCCGAGGACTTTCTCCAGTTTCTTCCGGAGTTCCTCTTCCGGTACCAGCTCGCTCTTCTCGATCTTCCGGATCAGCATCTCCTTCTCCATGATCTCGAGGGCCAGCTGTTTCTGGGAGAGTCCCCGGGCCATGCGGGCATTGCGGATCCGGTCCGCGTAATCCTCGGCGATATCCCCTTCCATGCGGTCGAAGAGGTCCCGGCGGTGCCGTTTCGGAGGTGCCGGCTGGGGTCTCCCCGCGGGTGCGTGCGGCCGGGGTTCCGGTGCCCGTTTCTGCTGGACCTCCACCCCGTACCGGGAACAGGGCATGCAGACCCTGAGCTCGGCTCCTTCAATCCGGACCGTTTTAGGCTGTCCCCGAATCTCTGCGCCGCATAATTCGCACTGCATGGTCTCGGAACATCTTTATAGTCATTTTTCCCTATATACTTAATTGAGGAGAGGAATGGCCGATACTCCCTGGCAGGGCCAGGATCCTCCCAACGGGGAAGAGATCTACAAGTATCTTCTTGAGAAGATTGCTGCACTGGAAAACCGGAACATGGAGCTCCGGGAGCAGCTCCGCCAGATGGAAGTGGAGAAGCGCTACTCCGAGACCCAGAAGATCCGGTTCGAGCGGGATCTCAGGAAGCTGAAGAGCGAGATCGAGCAGCTCCGCTCACCGCCCCTCGTCATAGGAACCATCACCGACGTGGTGGACCAGAACCGGGTGATCGTCCGTTCCTCGTCGGGACCCCGGTTCCTGGTCCGGGCCTCCCAGTGCATCGAGGCTGACCAGCTGAAGCCCGGCGTCCGGTGCACGATGAACCAGCAGTCCCTGGCCATCGTTGAGATCCTCCCCTCCACCTACGACCCCCAGGTCTATGGGATGGAGGTGGTGGAATCCCCCACCGAGAGCTATGCCGACATCGGCGGCCTGGGACCCCAGATCCAGGAGATCAAGGAGGCCGTGGAGCTGCCGCTCAAGCGCCCGGATCTCTTCGAGAAGGTGGGGATTGAACCCCCGAAGGGGGTCCTCCTCTACGGTCCCCCGGGGACGGGGAAGACGCTTCTCGCCAAAGCCGTGGCCCATGAGACCAACGCCCACTTCCTCCGGGTGGTGGGGTCGGAGCTGGTCCAGAAGTATATCGGCGAGGGGGCACGCCTCGTCCGGGAGCTCTTCGAAATGGCCCAGAAGAAGTCCCCCTCCATCCTCTTCATCGATGAGATCGATGCCATCGGGGCCCAGCGGATGGAGGCCGACACCTCCGGCGACCGGGAGGTCCAGCGGACGCTGATGCAGCTCCTGGCAGGGATGGACGGCTTTGACAAGCGGGGGGACGTGAAGATCATCGGGGCCACGAACCGGATCGACATTCTGGACCGGGCCCTGCTCCGGCCCGGGCGGTTCGACCGGATCATCGAGATTCCGCTTCCCGACGCCGACGGCCGCCTCGCCATCCTGAAGATCCACACGAGGGGCATGAACCTGGACGATGGCGTTGCCCTCCGGGAGGTCTCGAACCTGACAGAAGGGAAGAACGGGGCAGACCTGCGGGCGATCTGCACCGAGGCCGGCATGTTCGCCATCCGGGCGGAGCGGACCACCGTCACCCAGGCCGATTTTGTCTTAGCCATCGAGAAGGTCTCTGCCGACTTCCAGCGGCCCCACCACCTGCCCACCTCCTTCGGCACCATGTTCGCCTGAGGAGTCGGCGAAACATCCATTTTTCCTGTTATTCCAGGAGGTTCATGAGGAGTCCCTACACTCCCTCCTCCCGATAAGTACCGCGGGAACGGGAACAGGACGCTTCTCAGCCTGATCCCGGACCAGGACCATCAGAGCTTTCCCCGGCATCGTCCGGCGCAGGTTCCGGGACAGCCTCTTCGTCGGCCACCACGTCCTCCACCGGTTCGTCCGGGGTTGTCCACACATCAATGGTGATGGCTTCGGGTGCAACGGGGGCATGGAGAGGTAAAGATTGCGGTGATCCGGGAGTCGACACCGGTTCCGGTGCCACGGGAGCCGGAACAGGCTCCGGTGTGGGACCCGCCGCGGGTTCAGACGTGCCCTGTACTGCATGCGGTCCCGCTGCCCCCGGGACTGCTCCTGGTTCCGGTGAACCCGGGACCGGTGCTGGTTCCGGTGCCAGGGGAACCGGTACCGGCTCTGGTGCAGAAGCCTGCGCCGCCGGTTCACTCCCCTCTTCGATGAGGGAACGGCGGATCCTGCCCCGCTCCAGCCGGAACCGCATCCGGTGGGGCCAGGGTGAGGTGAGGGTCAGGTCCCGCTGGTACACCTCCCTGGCCAGGGCACGGCTGATGACGACCCCCTCCCCCAGGTCGATGAGTACCTCCTGGATGTACCGCTGCAGGTACCAGCGGAGCTCGGAGATGAGCGAGACGGCGCTGCCCAGGGAGGACACGGTGATCTCCACCCCCCACGGGTGACGGCCGGGCTTGTAGAACCTGAGGATCGCCCGGCTCGTCTCGGAGTCGTACAGGGTCCGGTAGAGGTCGACACCGGGCTTGGGGACGAGGAGGATCTTCATGGGGGATTTTCGGGACTGTCCCGTTCGGTATGGGGTTTCACGTGGCTCACACTGCAGGCCTTCCCCACCACCCGGAACGCCTCCTCCAGGTCCGGGAAGTTGGGGATCCGCTCCTCGCGGAGGGCACGGATACTCTCCTTCACGGTCTCCCCGCCGATCAGGCAGCCCACGATCATCTTGTGGGTGCTCCGGGAGAACCGGAGCAGCTCCCGTCCCAGCATATCCATGTCCAGGACCGCGTCGGGCACCGCCACAACGAAGGCCACGTCCCAGGCATCCTGGCGGTGGATGAAGATGTCAAAGACCCGGGCAAAGATATCGGCGCCCGAGTCCCCGATCAGGTCCATGGGGTTCCCGTGGTTCCAGGAGGGGGGCAGGAACGAGTTCAACTCCTGGAGCATCGCGTCATCCAGGTCCACCAGGTCCACGCCGTACTGATCCGCGTAATCGGAGGAGAGGACGGCGAACCCGCCGGCATTGGAGATCACGATGGCCCGGTTTCCCGACGGGTACCCTTCCGAGGCCAGCAGCTCGGCCAGCAGGAACGATTCCCTGAGGGAGGATGCGGAGAGCACCCCCGACTGCCGGAAGGCGGCCTGGTACACCTGGTATGCGCCTGCGAGGGATCCCGTGTGGGAGGCGGCGGCCTTCTGACCCTTCGCGGAGGAGCCTGACTTCAGGGCGATGACCGGGAGCCGGGCCGAGATATGGCTGACCACATCCATGAACCCCCGGCCGTCCCGGATCTCCTCGATGTACATGATGATGGCACGGGTCTCGGGGTCCCGGGAGAGGCGGATCAGGAAGTCCTCGAACCCAAGGTCCGCCTGGTTGCCCACGCTGATGACCACCGAAAATCCGATGGCCTCGGGCTTGCTCCAGTCCACGATGGTGGCGATGACAGCGCCACTCTGGGAGAGGAACGCAATCTGGCCGGGGAGGGGCGTCACCGGATCGAACGTGGAGTTCACCTGCCGGTGGGGGAGCATGATCCCCAGGCAGTTGGGCCCCAGGATCCGCATGTCATGGGCCCGGGCGATTTCCACCATCCGGTCCTCCTCGGTCCTCCCGTCGCTACTCGCCTCGCGGAAACCCGAGGAGATGATGGCTGCCACCTTCACTCCCTTGTTCCCTGCTTCCGCGATGATCCCCGGTACCAGGGGCCCGGGAACGGCGATGACGGCCAGATCCACAGGACCCGGAATGGCGGTGAGGGAAGGGTACGCGGTCCGGCCCAGGACCTCCTTCCGGTTGGGATTCACGGGATAGAGCTGCCCGGGGAAGGGCAGGAGGTTCTGGAGGATGGCGTTCCCTACCTTCTTTGGATCTGCGGATGCCCCGACCACGGCAATGGAGGAGGGGGTGAAGAGTTCCTCAGGGACGGCGCACCGGATGATTCGGGGGGCTCTCTCCCGCCGTTCCCCCCGGTAGATCCGGGCATCGACGGCACAGCATCCCTTTTCGTAGAGGATCAGCGGGTTCAGGTCAAACTCCGGCAGGGTATCATCCCCGAAAAAGAGGGTTGCCATTGCCTGGATGGCCGTGACGAGCCCTTCCTCGTCCCGGGGTGCCTGTTTGCGGAACCCCCGGATCAGCGCATGACCACGGATCTCCCGTACCATCTTCCGGATCTCGTCGTCTGTGACGGGCAGGACCCGGAGGGAGACGTCCCGGAGCAGCTCGACAAGGATTCCCCCCATCCCGAAGGTGAGGACCTTCCCGAAGGTCGGGTCCGTGATCCCGCCCACCAGTACCTCCACCCCTGCTTCCATCTGCTTTGCCACGAGGATCCCGTCGATGGATGCACCGGGCACCCGGCGGGGCACGGCCTCCGTGATGCGGGTGTAGGCTGCTCCCGCTTCTGCGGGGCCGGTGATCCCGGTCACCACCCCTCCGGCGTCGGACTTGTGGACCACCTGGGGGGAGATCACCTTCATGACGACGGGAAAACCGATCCTGGCGGCAAGGGCGGCGGCGTCCTCCGCCGACCGGGCCACGCCGTGGGGAGGCACCGGGATCCCGTGCCGCTCCAGGAGCGCATAGGCATCGGGCTCGGTCAACAGGGTCTTCTCATCGCCGTGCATCATCTCGTGCCCCACACTGCTCTTCTTTGGTATGGTCGCTCATCCCAGATATCCCTCCCGGTGCGGTGTCTTCCTGTCCCCAGACCGTGTGGCTCCCTTCAGTGCCCCGGCGGGGACGGGATTCCCAGCAGGGTGGCGAGGGCATCGGGCGCGGTGACCGGCGGATGGCAGGTCGAACCGGTGCAGACATACGCCGTCGCCTTTCCGTCCACACGGCGATAGGAGGGGGCAGTCCCCGCGATGGTGGCATCCCCCCCACCACCGGTCACCAGCGTGACAGTGGTGCGGGGCAGGTACGCGCTCCGCAGGACCCTGATGAGGGCTGCAGTGTCCGGTTGTCCGGGGTCGCCGGCTATCACCACCCCGGAGGAAGGGGAGACGGCCAGGTCCAGCGCAAGAAGGAGGCCGGTGCAGGCCGTAGGCATCGCCTCCATCTCTCGCCTGAAGGCGGAAAGGATGGCAGTACCCCTCTCTTCCCATACCGGGTCACCGGTCAACCGGGACAGCCGGATCAGTTCCCGTGCAGCCACCGCGTTTCCCGACGGGATCGCCGCGTCGTGCACCACCTTCGGCCGGGTGACCAGGGGCTCCCCGTCATCCGGTGTCAGGTAAAGCCCTCCAGTCTCCCGATCAGGGAAGTGGTCCTCCAGTGCCTGGGCCAGCGATATCGCCGCTTCCAGGTACAACGGTGAGAACGTGGTCATGGAGAGCTCAATGAGACCGTGGAGCAGGAAGGCATAGTCATCCAGGAGTCCGGTGATGGCTGCCTCGCCATCCGCCCACCGGTGCAGGAGCCTCCCGTCCTTCTGCTGGAGGTGACGGAGGATAAACGAAGCGGCATCCTCGGCAGCCCGGGCATAGCCGGGATCATCGAAGGCCCGGGAGGCCAGGGCCAGGGCCCCGATGGCCATCCCGTTCCAGTCAGCGAGGACCTTCTCGTCCCTCCGCGGGCCGGGACGGCGGGCACGGGCATTCCGCAGGATGTCGAGGGCAGAGGAGAGGCCGGGATCAGGATCGGGATCCGGTTCGTTGGGAATCAAGCCGGATCCCATCCGGCGGGAGAGGATATTCGATCCCGGAACCGCCGGGAAATTGCCCCCGGGCTCCACCGCGAACTCCTTCCGGAGCGCCGCCAGTTCTCCGGCAGAGAGGAGTGTCTCTAGCTCATCCCATCTCCAGAGATAGTATCCACCTTCGATCCCCCCGGTCTCAGCATCCCGGGCGGCTGCAAAACCGCCCCCGGGGAGGGCCAGGTCCCTGATGACATACCCGAGGGTATCTTCTGCCACATTCCGGTACAGGGGTGCCCCCGTTGCCAGGAAAGCTTCTGTGCAGGCTTCGGCGATGAATGCCTGGTCATAGAGCATCTTCTCGAAGTGGGGGATCCGCCATTCCCGGTCTGTGGCGTACCGGTGGAATCCGCCACCCAGGACGTCGTGGATCCCGCCCCGGGCCATCGCCCGGAGGGTGGCGAGGGCCATCCGGAGTGCATCCCTGTCACCGGTCCGGTAAAAAGAACGGAGGAGGAAGAGGGGGATATGGGGGGTCGGAAACTTCGGGGCTGCTCCGAATCCTCCGTGGACCGGGTCGAAGGCCCGGGACAGGTCCCGCACCGCCCGGTCCAGGAGGGCGGAACCGGGAAGTCCCCCAGCTGCACGGGAGGCCGGGATTCGCCGGGCCCGGACGTGTTCCATCCCTGCCCCCTCCAGTTCCCCCCGCTGCGTCTCCCAGAGGTGCTTCACCCGGGGAATCAGATCCCGGAGGCCGATCATGCCCCCGCGGCTGTCGGGAGGGAGGTACGTGGCGGCGAAGAACGGAACCCCCCCGGGGGTCATGAGGATGGTGAGGGGCCAGCCCGCCGTTCCGGTCATCGCGAGGGCGGCACTGATGTACACCTGGTCGATGTCCGGCCGCTCCTCCCGGTCCACCTTGACGCAGACAAAGGCTCCGTTCAGGAGGGCTGCGATCTCCGCGTCCTCAAAGGACTCCCGGGCCATCACGTGGCACCAGTGGCACGTGGAATACCCGATGGAGAGGAAGACGGGCCGGTCTTCCCTCCGGGCCCTGTCGAACGCCTCGCTGCCCCACGGGTACCAGTCCACCGGGTTCCCGCCATGCAGTCGCAGGTACAGGCTCTTCTCACGGGCCAGCCGGTTCATGGACCTCCGCACCTTCCGGTACACCCCGGCGCAGAAATACCATTCCCCCCGGGCTCCGTGGGCAGGAGATAGGCTCATGGCACGGTGCGGTACATCCTCTTCCGGAAGGAGATCTGCCCGGCAGTATCCCAGATGGGGTGCCGCGGCCTGCATCACATGATCCGGGAGCATTTCCAGTACCGGGAGACCATCACCACGATCCTGGCCGATGATCCGGCCCACGTCGGGGCAGCGAAAGCAGGCCTGATGGAGGCCCGCCGTGAAGTGGAGGATTGCATCGCAGAGGATCCCTTCTTTGCCATCACCTACTCGCCCCACCGGCCCGCGTTCCGGGGGAGGGTGGTGGACCGGATGGTGGAGGCCGCGGCGGAGGCGGGCGTGGGGCCCATGGCGGCGGTGGCCGGGGCCATCGCATGGTCCGGGGCTGAGGCCATGAGGGAGGCGGGGGCATCCTTCGGGGTCATTGACAACGGCGGGGACATCGCCCTCTTCACCGACCGGGAGATCCGGGTTGGGGTCCATGCGGGGGGTGCCCCCCTCTCCAACCGGATCGCGTTTGAGGTGCCTCCCACCGACGGGATCCTGGGCATCTGCACCTCCTCTGCCACGGTGGGGCACTCGGTGAGCCTGGGG
>JAJRDF010000110.1 GCA_028678555.1 Methanomicrobiales archaeon | reverse complement strand
GTTCCCTCCCCCACGGCGAGAGGATAATCCTGCCTCGTGAAAGAACCGAGGCCCGGCGATCCGGACCAACCGCGGGGGGAGGCCCACGCGGCGGGGGGCGGAGCCCCCCAGGAGCGTCCCAACAGGAGGCCGGAGATGGTGTAGACCGACACGTGGCCTTCAAACGAACTGTCTGCAGGAAGGGACGGGGTGGAGCCTGCAGGGAACGCCCCAGAACCAGCCAAGTGGACCGTCCCCTCAGCGGTAGAAGGGCTCCCGGCGCCGCACCGCCTCGCAGAAGAGGGCTTCCAGCTCGTCCCCGGACTTCCCCCGGATGTCCAGGTGGTTGTCGCTGCGAAGCAGGCAGGGCTTCAGGTGGCCGTCAGAGGTGACCCGGAGCCGGTTGCAGAACGCGCAGAACTCGGTGTTGTGCTTTGGTCTCACCACCTCCACCTCGGCCCCGTCCAGGCAGTACTTCTTCCGGTGGTGCATGCGGCGGGTGAGGATCTGACGGGAACGGGAGGCGAGATCCTCCTCGACCCGGTCGATATCCCCGTGGGAGGTACAGCGGTTGAACTCCAGGAGCTCGATCAGCTGCAGAATCAGGTTCCGGTTCCCCCGGACGAAGGCCAGGAAATCCTCCACCTCATCCTCGTTGACCCCGGAGAGGAGCACCATATTCAGCTTGACGGGGGTGAGGCCGGCCTCATCCGCTGCCCGGATGCCGGCCAGGACATCGTCCAGGAGATCGCTTCCGGTGATCTCCCGGTACCGGTCCCGCCGCAGGCTGTCCAGGCTCACGTTCACCCGGGAGAGCCCGGCCTCCTTCAGCTGCATGGCCCGGTCGGCGAGGAGGGTTGCATTGGTGGTGAGGGAGCTCTCGACACCGGGGGGAACCGCGGCGATGATCTCAGGAAGGTCCTCCCGCAGCAGGGGCTCACCGCCCGTGAACTTCACGGACCGGATCCCGAACGTGCCGGCGACCCGGAGGATCTCGGCGATCTCATCAGCGGTGAGTTCCTTCGCCGGTGCCTTCTCCCCCTCCCTGTGGCAGTAGGTGCACCGAAGGTTGCAGCGCGCGGTGAGGGCAATCCTCAGGTTGGTGAACGGCCTCCCATAGGTATCTCTCAGCATGGTTCCCTGCCCCCCAGGAAATGCCTGGCCACGATGTAACATTCCCGGCTGCCCTTCCGGGTGGAGGAGGGCCGATAGACCCGGACAGACCGGAAGTGACGCTTCACCTCGACCAGGAACTCCTCAAAGAGATCCCCCTGGAAGGACTTCACCACGAAGGTCCCGCCCCGGGTGAGGATGGTGGCCGCGAGCCGGAGCGCATCCTCCCCCAGGGAGACGGCCCGGGCCTGGTCATAGTCCCGGTTCCCCGAGAGCTTCGGGGCGGCATCGGAGAGGACCACGGAGGCGCACGGGAGGATCTCCCGGATCCGGTCCTGCATCGCCGGCTGGGAGAAGTCGCCCACAAGGAGGGTCACCCCCTCCACGGGGGCCATGGCCTGCAGGTCCACCCCCACCACCGGGCCGCGGGTGAGGGAGGTGAGCACCTGGAGCCAGGAACCGGGGGCTGCCCCCAGGTCCAGGACCGCATCGCCCTCCCGGACCACCCGGTGGCGCTCCTGGATCTCCCGCAGCTTGTACGCGGCGCGGGACCGGTATCCTTCCTGCGCGGCGCGGCGGTGCAGCCGGTCACCCGCCCACCGGGGGTTGGTCACCCGCTGACCCCCGATCCGGCCGTCACCAGCGGCGCGTACCCTCCCGTATCCATATCATTTAAAATATGCTTATATAGATACTAATAGAGCTTGTTACGAGGTTGTCGATGTTCAAGGCTGCCATCGATGCGGACACCTTCAGGGAGGCGATTGATGCGATCGCGGCACTGGTTACCGAGTGCCGCCTGCACGCGGATGTAAACGGCATCCGGACCCGTGCCGTGGATACCGCCAACGTGGCCATGGTCTCCATGGACCTGAAGAAGGACGCATTCAAGTCCTTTAGCGCCACCAAGGACGAACTGGGGATCGATATCGCGAAGATGAAGAATATCCTGGGGATGGTCAGCAAGGGGGACCTGATGAACATGTCGCTCCCCGAGGCGGGCCACAAGCTGGAGATGTCGTTCCAGAACTACAAGTATTCCATCACCCTGCTTGACGTGAACACGATCCGGAAGGACCCGAACCCGCCCACCATCGAGCTCCCGGGAAAGATCGTGATCACCGGTGAGGCCCTGAATTCGGCCATCCGGGCTGCAGCGGTGGTCTCGGATAAGATCGCCCTCGGGATCGACCCGAAGGCGCAGAAGTTCTTCATGGTGGCAGAAGGGGACACCGATCACATCCGCCTGGAACTGGGCAAGGATGAACTGGTTTCCCTCTCCAACGTGGAGGCGCGCTCGCTCTTCTCCCTGGATTACCTGAAGGACATGGGAAAGGTGATGGCACGGGCGCCCCAGGTGGAGATCGCCCTCGGGATCGATCACCCGGTGAAGTTCACCTTCCCCATCGCGGACGGTGCCGGGAAGGTGGAGTACCTGCTCGCGCCCCGCATTGAGGCTGAGTGATGCCGGGGCGGCTGGACCGGAAAGATCTCGCCAAATACCCTTTTCTGAAGGAAGCCCAGGAGTGGGTCGCCGGCCGGACCGGATCCCTCCCTGATTTCTTTTCCAGCAACTACGGGCGTATCGCCGCCCGCCACGCCGTTGAACGGATACGGGATGCCATGGAGGGGGGGCGTCCCGCTGCCCCAGGTCCCGAACGGCTGGATCCTGATCGCGAGGTGTACGCGTACGCCATTGCCCGGGTGCTGGTCTCCTGCACCAGGGACCGGCTGCTGATGGATCGGTTGAGCCGGTACGAGGCGGAACGTGCCTCCCGGTACCTGGCGGACGAGGCACCCGCGACGCGGGCGCTGGTGGCCGAAGGGGTGGGCATGCCCACCGAAGCCGGCGATCTCCCCGTCGCCCGGTACGTGGAGCTGGCCTCGCATCTGAAGGACGATCACTGGCGCCTGGTGAACCGGGAGGTGGAGAAGGGGAGGGTCACCCTCGGGGATGGGGACCTCCCGGACCTCATGGAGGAGCGGATCCGGATCCTGCTCCTGTCCCAGCTCCCGCTCCCCGTCCCCCCTGCCATCTGCGAGCTCCTCTCCCCGCTCTCCGCCGAGCTCACCGCCGCCCATCAGCAGTACCTGCTCCGGGAGTTCGGATCCGTGGAGGAGGGGGCGTTCCCCCCCTGTATCCGGGCCCTCACCGCGGCCATCACCTCGGGAGCCAACCTCTCCCACAGCGGCAGGTTTGCCCTCACCGCGTTCCTCCACAATATCGGGATGAACCCGATCCAGATCATGGAGCTCTTTGCCCGCGCCCCGGACTTTGACGCGGGGAAGACCCAGTACCAGGTGGAACACATCTCGGGGAGGAGCGGCACCGAATACACCGCCCCTTCCTGCGCCACCATGCGGACCCATGGCATCTGCACCGGAAAAGACAGCCTCTGCACCCGGGTGAGCCACCCGCTCAGCTACTACCGGGCACAGAAACAATGGAAAAAACAGGGGAAGGATTCAGCGGATCGCGCCCCGGATCAGCCAGCCGGCCCCGGCCATGGTGGCGATGAACACAAGGAGGGCCAGCAGGTAGGCCATCCCCGTGTTACCGGGAAGCGCCATGGGGAGAACCAGGAGAAGCACGATAAAAATCACAAGACTCACCGCACCGGTGAGGATATCCAGTAGCTTCGGGTTCATTGTCTCGGTCCGCGATCCCGTACCGGTCGCTGCCATACCATAGTTGAGCTGCCATCCAAGCTGATATCTCTATCCTTTCCGCTGTGGACGGGGAGCACTACCTTCATCTGCCGGTACAGCCATCCCGGTGGTATGGAGCGGACAGACGCCCTGGCGCTGCTCTTCCGGCACGTGCAGAGCGGATCCCTGCGATCCCACTGCGTCGCCACCGGTGCCGTCATGCGGGAGGCAGCGGCAGCCCTGGGAGCCGATCCCGTCCGGTGGGAGACCATCGGCATCCTCCATGACATCGACTTCGAGGAGGTGGAGGGGGATATGCAGCGGCATGGGATCCGGGGGGCCGGGATCCTCGCGGCCGCCGGAATGGAGGAGGAGATCTGCAGCGTGGTGAAGCGGCACAACCACCACCTCTCCGGAGGGTACACTGCACCTCTGGAGGTGGTCCTCCAGGCGGCGGACGCGGTATCAGGCCTCGTCATCGCCTGCGCCCTGGTGAAGGGCGGGGCTGTGACCGGGGTGACCGGGAAGACGGTGAGAAAGAAGTTCAGGGAGAAAGGGTTTGCGGCCGGCTGCGACCGGGACCGGATTCTTCCGGTGGATGCGGTGATGCCCCTCCCTGAATTCTACGGCTGTGCCATCCGGGGGATCACCCGGCAGAAAGAGGAACTGGGGCTCCATTAGGGGAGCATTCGGGAAGAGAGGTCCGTGAAAATGGCTTCTGAAGATGAGAGGAACGAGGTGCTGAACCGGCTGCGGGATGCCGTCTCGCGGCTGGAGGACGGGATGGATCCCGGGCTGGTGCCCGAGGTGGGCACCAATCTCGCGTACGCGGTCCCGGGGGCCAGGTCACCGTCAGAGGTGGCAGCGGTGGAGGGACGGATCGTCCGGCTGAAGGGAAAGGTCCACCCGGTGGGGGATGTGGCCTTCGGAGCCAGCGACCACATGGCCCGGGTGGTCCTCACCACCCTGAAGTTCGATCCCCGTGTCAGGGCGGCGGGGAACATCGGGTTCTCGGAGGAGGCGGTGGAGCGGTTGCAGGACCTGCTCCTGGAGGTCTGCGAGTTTGACCGGCGGAAGGAACCGCCAGGGGTCTCCACCATGGACTGGGGGGTGGCCCGCTGCTGCCGGGAGGGCGTCCCTGACGTGATCTTCGACCGGGGGGCGGTGGGGAAGGAGCCCATGATCCGGATCCTGGGTGAGGATCCGGAGACCGTCGCGAAGAGAATCATCCAGCTGGGGCAGCGCCTCATGATGCAGAAAGGGAATTCATCCAGAGACTGATACCGGGATGCTCCCTCGGCCCTCCATTTCCCGCTGCCCATCACGCGGCTTGTCCCGTAACTTGCTTCCCGTCGGATTCCTCGAAATATGGGTTACTGGTGAGACGCTCTCGGTGGCTCCGCCCCCCGCCGCGTGGGCACCCCCCGCCGGTTTCCGGGGATAGGTAATCCAACCTGTATCAGAACCGACCTGGCGATCCATCCTCTTGTCGTGGGGGAGGGACCGGGAGAGGGCAGAGCCCCCTCCCGCACCATATCCCCGGAACCTCATGTGCCTGAAATTATCGCAACGAGTTCCTATCCACACCCCGCCATAACCCTTTTAACCTC
>JAJRDF010000109.1 GCA_028678555.1 Methanomicrobiales archaeon | reverse complement strand
AGATGCCGCTCTCCGCGGATCACCCCTATGACGTCTCCAAGAGCTGCACCGACCTGATCGCCCGGTCGTACGCGGTCACCTACGACCTGCCTGTCGGGATTGCCCGGATGGGAAACATCTACGGCCCCGGCGATCTGAACTTCTCCCGGATCATCCCCGGCACCATCCGCAGCGTGCTGGAAGGGAAGGCCCCCGTGATCCGGAGCGACGGGACACCGGTGCGGGAGTATTTCTACGTGGCCGATGCCGTTGATGCCTACCTGACCCTGGCCGAAGGGATCGGGAGACCGGGTGTCCGGGGCCAGGCGTTCAACTTCAGCAGCGGGGAGCGGCGCACGGTCCGGGAGGTGGTGGACCTGATCCTCTCCCGGATGGGGAGCCACCTGGAACCCCGGGTCCTCTCCACGGCGAAGCACGAGATCCAGGAACAGTACCTCTCCATTGCGAAGGCCCGGAAGGTGCTCGGGTGGAAGCCACGGACGGTGCTCGCCGACGGCCTGGAAGAGACCATCGCCTGGTACCGGGAGGTCCTCTCATGATAGACGGAGTCCAGATCATCCCCCTGCGCACCATCCTGGACGAACGGGGCATGGTGCGGCACATGATGAAGAGCACCGACCCGCATTTCCACGGGTTCGGGGAGATGTACTTCTCGGTGATCTTCCCCGGGGCCATCAAGGCCTGGCACCTGCACCGGAAGATGGAACTGAACTATGCCGTCATCTCGGGAAACATCAAGATGGTCCTCCACGACCCGCGGAAGGGATCCCCGACCCGCGGGGAGACCCAGGAGATCTTCATGGGCGAGGACAACTACGTCCTCGTCAAGGTCCCGCCGGGTGTCGTGAACGGTTTCATGTCGCTGGGGAACGAGAAGGCCATCGTGGCCAACTGCGCCACCATCCCCCATGACCCGGAAGAGATTGAGCGGATCGATCCTTTCGATCCCGGGATCGGATACACCTGGGACCGGAAGTATGGGTGACCTGGGGTCACCGGCGATCCCCCGGGGTGACGGACCCGACCCAGATACACGAAGATACCTTTCAGCGGAGGAAGGGATCGGGGAGACAGAAGAGGGATCTGGAAAGGGAGAGGGTCGATGCACACAGGGAAGACGATCCTGATCACCGGGGCGAACGGGTTTGTCGGGTCCAGGCTCTCCCGGTACCTTCACGAACATACCGGATGGACGGTCCGGGGCATCGGAAGACGACCGGGACCCTGTGTGGATACCGTCGCAGACATTACCCGGGACAGGGACCTGGAGGAGATCGGCTCGCGTTTTGCGGATGTGGACGCGGTGATCCACACCGCCGCGGTATCCCGGCCGTATGACTGCGATGCTGACCCTGATACGTGCCGGAAGGTCAACGTGCAGGCAACCGGTGATCTGGCAACGCAGTTCCCGGATGCCGCGTTTCTTTTCTTCTCCACCTATGCCGTCTACAACAGGAAGGAGGGGAGCTCGACCGAGGAGACCCCGGTGGCTCCCACCAACCTGTACATCGCCACCAAGCTCGGGGGGGAGGGGCAGGTGGCCCGGTCGCCGAACCACGTCATCCTCCGCCCGTCGGTTATCTTCGGGTACAGCACCACCGCCCATGACAATTACTTCATGACCCTCCTCAGGGCGGTCCGTGAAGGACGGGAGATGGTGTCACCCGCCGACCAGTTTTTCAACCCGGTCCACGTGGAGGTGGTCTCCCGTCTCGTCCGGGATGTGATCGCCCTCGGTCTTTCCGGCGTGTTCAATATCGGCTGCAACGAGCAGATGAGCAAGTATGAGTTCAACCGTGCGGTCCTGGACAGGTTCGGTCTCCAGTCGGTCCCGGTGAAGTGCGGGAGCACCGATGGAATCCCCCGGCCGATGAATGCCACCATCTCCTCTGAGAAGATCCAGCGGGCAGTGGGGTACCGGATACCATCCTTTCCTGAGATGCTGGACATGCTCTTTGCGGAATGCCAGGGGCTGGAGTGGGGTGCGGACGCCCGGTCAGTGGCTGAAGGGAGCATGGGGAAGATGAAGCGATGAACAGCCGGGAGAGGGAGGGTTCCCCTGCCGTTTCCATCTGTATCCCCACCTGGAACCGGGCCGGGATGGTGGGGGATGCGATCCGATCGGCTCTTGCCCAGACCTTCCGGGACACCGAGGTCCTGGTCGTGGACAATGCCTCCACTGACACCACCGCCGACGTGGTGGCATCCTTCCGCGATCCGCGGCTCCGGTACGTGAGAAATGACCGGAACCTGGGCCTCTTCGGGAACTTCAACCGGTGCATCACGCTCGCGCAGGGGAAGTACCTCCACATCCTCCACTCAGATGACCTGATCCCTCCCGGGTTCACCGCCCTCTCCGTGCAGTTCCTGGAGGAACATCCTGAGGTGGCATTCACCTTCACCGGATCCGAGATCGAGGCCGGGGGAGAGGTGACGACCCAGGACTACCGGGACGCCACCGAGATCTTCCCACCCCCCGATGGGTTCCGCCGGATCCTGCGGGACCGGAACGTGGTGCCCTGTCCCTCCGTGGTGGGGCGAAGGGCGCTCTTTCAGCACTACGGGGGATTTTCCCTGGAGTACCCGTACGCCGCGGACCTGGCCCTCTGGCTGAAGATCAGCCGGAGGGAGCCGGTGGCCTTCCTCTCGGGTACCCGGATCCGGTACCGGCAGGGACCCCACTCCGAGTCCCACCGGCTCCTCTTTGCCAGTGCCCGGGGATACCAGGACATGATCGGCATCTACCGGGCGGCAGGGGAGGAGCTGGGCCAGGAGAGGGAACAGTTCAGGGGTGAACTGAACGCGGCCCTGGAAAGGTTCGCCGGGGACTGCCTCTATGCCGCCTGGACGAGAGGGGATGGCATGCAGGGGGCGACCCCCTCCTCCCTGGCATCGCTGGGGCGTTCTGCCCTATCCCTGGCTGAGGGAGGCCCCATGTCCTCCCGGTTCCGGCGCCTGGGACTCTGGACCCTGCTCTTCCTGCTCCCGGGGGCATCCCGGGTGCCGGGCCTCCGGCGCCTGACCGGTGCCCTTCGCCGGGACCGGAAGACCCTCTACTGAGCGGCAGGAGGGAATCCCAGCTGGCAGTGAAAACCGCGGAGACCTGTCCCGGGCCATAAAAAAAGGGCCTCCCCCCCTGTTCTGTGGTTCGATCCCGTTGGGGGGAGAGGATTATCGCACGATGCTCTTCAGGTGGCGGTCGCATGCCGTGCCCAGGGCTCCCCGCCCCTGGATCTGGGCCACCTCGCGGATCGCCTCCAGGACGTGGACGCTCTCCTCCAGGTACGAGAGGATGTCGGCCGGGTACACGTCGATCCCGAAGTCCTCCAGGAGGCGGGCGCTGATCTCCCGGTGATCCAGCCCCTCCTCCCGGAGTTCCAGCACCTTCCCTGCGAACCTGCGTTCCGGGCACCCGCAGTCCGGGGAGTCCCTGCAGCCGCAGGACAGGAACTCCCGCACAAACTCCAGGAGCTGGGCCCGGAGGGGACCATCCAGGAACTCGAAGTTGATCCCGGAGGAGACCGCCTCCAGGAAAGCCCCGTGGAATACCTGGTCGGGGATCCGGAGCCCCGTGGCTCTCGAGAGTTTCCTTGCCCCCCGGAACCTGGCCCGGTCCGCGATCACTCCTCTTCACCCGGAGGCGGTTCGTCGAAGTCGTCCAGGGACTCCATCGCCTCCTTCATGGTCTCCACTTCCACCAGCCAGTCATCAAAGAGGGTGGTCGTCTCGACATCGTCCTTCAGGTACTTGGCGCAGCACGGAGCGCCGCCGATGACTGCCGCGGCGATGGACCCTGCGGCGGCGAGCGCCCCGTCCATGTCCTCGTCGCCGCACTCCCGGCCCTTCTTCACGAGGGCTTTCACATCCTTGTCAACATCCCCGTTCACGTAGCGCCGGCACCCCGCGAAGAGGACGAGGAGGGACAGCTGCAGGTTCTCGATCACCTCTCCCAGTTTCCCGTCGGGGCACTCGCACATGATGATGAACTCCACCTCTCTCAGCTTCTCCAGGGCCTCCTCCTTCGTGAACCGCTTGTTCTGGAAGAGGCGCACGATCTTGAGCACCTCGATGGTGATGTCCTCGGCGAAGCGGTAGAGATGCGCAAGCCCCTCCGGCACCTCGTCGCTCCCCTCCGGGGATTCAAAACTCATGTCCTGCAGGGTGGTGAGCCAGTTGTTCCACCGGTCACGGCTGTAGAAGATATAGAAGAGTTTCAGGGGCGGTGAGTCCCCGGCGGCTTTCTTTTTTCCCATACGGTACAGGTGTGTCCGTCAGTAAAAAGAGGTTTCGATAAGGTGACCGGAGACACGGGGAGAGGCCATTCCCGCCGGAGAATTCCAGCTTCCACCCGGAACGATCCAGCCCGGGCAGGGAGATCCTTTCGCGGGTGCCGATGGCAGTGGATACTCTATTCTACTCTATATCCCATATGGGATTTATTGAGTATCAGGGCCGCCTCAAGATATTTATTGGATTCCACACGATAGATGATCTATGCGTCCGCGGAACGCACTGGTGAATCTCCTGGCAGGTTCGATTATCGCCGGCCTGGTGATCCGGTACGCTTCGCGCCCGGGGGAGGACCTGGTCACCCTGTTTATGGACTCCTTCTCATCCTTCATCGCCCAGAGGTCACCCCAGGTACTGGGCCCCGGCTTCTTCACCACCGATGTGCTCCTCCTCCTCGTGATTCTCCTGATTATTGCCTTTGCCCCCCTGCTGTTTGCGATCTTCCTGGGTCGATGGGGGATCGCCACCTACCTGACCGGCTTCTTCACCGGTTACTTTGCCACCGCGTCCACCTGGCCCCTCGCCCTCCTCTTCATGCTCCTTGCGGCAGCCTCGGTGCTGTACGGCGAGTATATGGCCGGCAGCTGACACGCCCGGAACCCCATTCTCCCGAAGGGGATCAGATAACAATGATTAAGAATACCGGACCCCCACGCCGGTAAGAAATCCCATTTTGAGGTGGACGGAATGCCCATGCAGGTTTACCGGAGAAGATCCATCATCTGGTCCGTCTTCGCCATCCTTATCGGCGTGCTGGCATTCCTGACCCTCGTCATGGTCCTCTCCTTCCTGGAACCCTCCCTCCACAACCCCTTCTTCTCCTCCCTTGTCACCCTCCTGCAGGACAATTTTCTCTATCTTCTGATCGTGTTCCTGCTCCTCATGACCGGGCAGATCTTTGACCGGTTCACCTTCCCCTTCAACCTGCCGGCCCCCCTTTTTCATGCCATTGCCAGTGTCTTCCTCGTGCTCGTCATGTTCAATGTCTTCGCCTGGGTGGATTCCCTCTCCGGGTCCAACTTCTTCCCCAGCCTGGAGGTGCTGGAGATCCTTCTCTACTTCCTGGTCTTCCTCATCGTGCTGATC
>JAJRDF010000203.1 GCA_028678555.1 Methanomicrobiales archaeon | reverse complement strand
CCCGGAAGGGATTTTTAGCCGTCAGGGAAGCAACCAAAATTCCCCGTGGCAGTGTGAAACCAAGCTCCCTGCTCTCCGGCAACGAGGCCATCGGGATCGGTCTCCTCCTGGGAGGTCTTGAGGCCTACGTCGCGTACCCCATGACCCCGACATCAAACCTCCTTCATTTCCTGGCAGGGGCGGCCGAACAGTTTCCCCTGACCGTCGTTCATCCTGAAAACGAGATCAGTGTCATCCTGATGGCCCATGGCCTCGCCTACGGAGGGAAGAAGACCGCAATCGGCACGTCAGGGGGTGGGTTCTGCCTGATGACCGAGTCTTTCTCCATGTCCGGGATGAATGAAGAGCCGATCGTCGTGGTCATGGGGCAGAGGACCGGGCCTTCCACCGGGCTTCCCACATACACCGGTCAGTCAGATCTCCACTTCATCCTCCATGCCGGCCAGGGCGAGTTCCCGCGGCTGATCGTCGCCCCTGGAGACTCAGGTGCCGGCCGTCATCCTCGTGGACAAGACCCTTTGCGAAGGGACATTCTCGCTTTGGGAGGATCTCCCCCGGATGACAGACGAAGGCGATCTTCCGGATTCCCCGAGCGTTGCATCATACCGGAGGTATGCCATCACCGGGAGCGGAGTCTCACCGCTCCGGTTCCCACCCACACCGGGTGCGGCCATAAAGTCGAACTCCTACTCCCATGACGAGAACGGGGTCACAACGGAACTCCCGGACCTGGTGGTTGCCATGATGGAAAAAAGGCTCCGGAAAATGGAGACGCTCAAGAAAGAGACAGATCTGCTCCCGGCAGTGAATACCGGGGGTGAGAAGACGGCAGAGAAGACCCTCCTCTGCTGGGGGTCCACCCTGCCGGTCTGCAGCGAAATCGCGGAGATGGAGCGGTTCCGCCTTGTCCAACCCGTGATATTGTCACCCTTCCCTGAAGAAGCCCTCAAGCAGGCCCTCGCCGGTACCAAAAAGACGATCCTCGTCGAAGAGAATGCTCTCGGCCAGCTTCAGATGCTCTGTGCCCGGCATGGAATCCCTGTGGATCACGCGATCCACCGGTATGATGGAAGACCCTTCCCCCTCGAGGAACTGCGTATGCGCGTCCGGGAGGTGGCATGAATGGCCTCACGCAACCTGATCACAGATACCCAGAACACCTGGTGCCCGGGATGCGGCAACTTCAGCATCCAGTTCGCGCTGCGGGATGCCATCAAGGGGCTGGTGAATGAGGGCGTCCCCCTGGAGAATATCGTTCTCGTAACCGGGATAGGTTGCCACGCCAAGATGGCGGACTATCTCGATATCAACAGTTTCTATTCGATCCACGGGCGGACTCTCCCCGTCGCCACAGGGATAAAGCTCGCAAATCCAGAGCTGACCGTGCTCTGTTGTGCGGGAGATGGGGATGCCTACGCCGAGGGGATGGACCACACAATCTTTGCGGCGAAGCGAAATACCGATATCACCCTGATCGTCCATAACAACCGGGTGTACGGGCTGACCACCGGGCAGTACACACCCACCTCACCGCTCGGGTACAGGGGAAGGTCCACACCGAAGGGGACGGTCGAGGAACCTTTCAATCCCCTGACGCTCATGCTCGCGAGCGGAGCGGGCTTCGTGGCCCGGGGCACTTCCCGGAAATTGCCCCAGTTAAAGGACCTCATCGGAAAAGGGCTCCGCCACAGGGGTTTTGCTTTCATCGACGTTCTCCAGATCTGCGCCACCTATTTCAACAAGAGCGAGCTCTATGACACGAGGGGATACGAGCTTGCAGGGCATGACACCGGGGACTTCGATGCAGCCTGGCGGAGGGCTTCCGAATGGGGGTATGACCGTGATGCACCCATCGGTTTTGGGGTTTTTTACCAGAAAGAGCGCCCTGTGTTTGAAGAACATTTCCCGGCGGCAAAGCCCACCAGGGAGAAACGGGCGGACGGAATCAGGATGTTGATCGATGAAAGGAGATAGGATGAAGACCACTGAACGGGATGACGGGGATCCCCAGAACCTGTTTGAGAACGTCAAGAAACGTCTCTGTTCCTGCTCGCCGGATCTCAGGATTACGCCCAACGTTGAGGCGATCCTGAAGATGCCTGTTCGTGAGCTCCATGTATCGCTCCCGATCCGGATGGACGACGGATCGATACAGGTATTCCAGGGATTCCGGGTCCAGTACAATGATGCACGGGGCCCGATGAAGGGAGGGGTGCGGTACCACCCTGATCAGACCATCGATACCATCCGGGGGCTTGCTTCCATCATGACCTGGAAGTGTGCCCTCCACAACCTCCCCCTGGGAGGCGCCAAAGGAGGGATTTCTATCACATCATCGGGCCGGACAGGGACACGCCGGCCCCCGATGTCTATACCGATGCCCAGACCATGGCCTGGATGATGGACGAATATTCCAAGATCTCCCAGAAGACTACCTTCGGGGTCACCACCGGAAAACCAGTTGCCCTGGGTGGCTCCGAGGGAAGGACGGATGCCACGGCCATGGGAGGGTGGTACATTGTCCGTGAGGTGGCCCGGGAGATCCCCCTCCCTCTTCCGACAGCAACGGCCGCGATCCAGGGGTTTGGAAATGTGGGCTCGAATGCCGCCCTCATCGGCAGTGAACAGTTCGGCTGCCGTATTGTGGCTGGGAGCGACAGTACCGGGGGCGTCATGAACCCTGCCGGACTCGATGTCAGGGCGCTCCTTGCCCATAAGCAAAAGACCGGTTCGGTGAGGGAATTCCCCGGGTCAGGCCCCATCTCGAACCGGGATCTCCTCAGGCTCCCCGTCGATATCCTCATCCCGGCTGCGCTTGAGAACGTCAAGAAACGTCTCTGTTCCTGCTCGCCGGATCTCAGGATTACGCCCAACGTTGAGGCGAACCTGAAGATGCCTGTTCGTGAGCTCCATGTATCGC
>JAJRDF010000108.1 GCA_028678555.1 Methanomicrobiales archaeon | reverse complement strand
TGCTCCAGCGGGTGCTGGTCCTTCAGGATCCCCTGATCCTTCATATCCCCGACGATGGCGGCCCGGGCTTCCTCAACCCGCTTCCCCTCGTACTTCCCGGCGATTCCCGTCATCCTCCCCTGGCGGTCGATGGCCTTCCGGAGGGGCAGGTTGTGCTGTTTCCACCAGTGCACGTCCTGCTTGTCGCCGAAGGTGCAGATCATGACGGCACCTGTCCCGAAGGAGGGGTCCACCGATTCGTCCCGGATCACCGGCACCTGGTGACCGAAGAAAGGTACCCGGAGCTTCCGCCCCTCAAGCCCCCGGTAGCGTTCGTCACCGGGGTGTACAGCCACCGCCACGCAGGCGGCCAGGAGTTCGGGCCGGGAGGTGGCGATCTCGATCCCGTCGAAATCGAAGTGGTGGAGGGTGGTCTTCCGGTCGTCATAGGTCACCTCGGCGTAGGCGATGGCTGTCTCGCACCGGGTGCAGAAGTTCACCGGGTGCTCGGACTGGTAGATGTACCCCCCGTGATACATCCGGAGGAAGGACCGCTGCGTCTTCGTATAATACTCCGGGAGCATGGTGATGTACTCGTGGGACCAGTCGGTGGAGAATCCCAGCCCCCGCATGGTGCTGCGCATCAGCGCGATGTTTTTCGCCGTCAGCTCCCGGCACATCCTCCGGAACTCCTCGCGGGAGACATCGTTCTTCGTGATATGGTGGGTCTCCTCCACCTTCACCTCGGTGGGGAGGCCGTGGCAGTCCCATCCCTGGGGGAACATGACATTGTACCCCCGCATCCGCTTGTACCGGGCAATGAAATCGATGTAGCACCAGTTGAGGGCGTTCCCTATATGGAAGCTCCCGGTGGGGTACGGGGGAGGGGTATCGATGATGTAGCGGGGCTTCGGGGAGGCGGGATCAAAGTAGAAGTCCTGGTCCCGCCAGGTCCGCTGCCAGCGCCCCTCCACCTCGCCGAAATCGTAGTGCGTGGGGATGCCCGGTGTGTCTGCCATCCTTGCGGCAAGCGTTGTCACTGGGAGAAAATATACCTCTCGCAAACGATCCCCGCCGGTGCTGTTGGGGTGGAGGACGGGAACCCGAAAGGCTCTTCCATCCCGCCGACCGATCCTCTAGGAGATGCGGGCCGGATCCTGGGTGGCCATCCCCCTGACCATCGCCTTTGTACTGGCGGCACCCTATCTCCAGCCGCCCTGGGTCCTCTCCCTTCTGATGGTCCTCTTCTCCGCCCTCCTCTATCTGATCCGGGGCACGAAATCCGTTTCCATCTCCCTTGCGGTCCTTGCGGTGCTCTACGGGATGGGATGGCTTCCCCTCTTTGCCCTGCTGCAGGCCGTGGCCATCGTAGCTTTCGGCGAGATTGCCTTCCGTGCCGCCCGCCCCGGGCTCCACCCCCATTTTCTGTACTTTTCCGGTGCCGTCACCGGTTCCCTCCTGGTCATGCTCGCCATGGGGCAATTCGAACCCCTGGTGGGCCTCATCGGGGTCACCGTGGCCATGCTGATCAAGACGGCGCTCAAGAACCGCAGCGACGTGATGATGGTGGAGGGCCTGGGGGTGGCCATGGCCACGTGGCTTTTCATGGAACTGGCCTACAAGGTCCCGGTCAGGAACCTGGCCTTCGCGGCCTTCATCGCATTCTCCTTCGGCTATGTCGCGTACCGGCTCCGGGTCGCGGATCTCTCCGGTCTCTTCTCCGGGGCCCTGGTGGGCCTCATCACCATCGTCTTCGCGGACGTCTGGTGGTTCTTCGTGATCCTGGTCTTCATGATCGTGGGGTCCGCAGCCACCCGCTACCGGTTCGAGTACAAGTCATCCCTGGGGGCCGCCGAGTCCCACGGCGGGGTCCGCGGGTACGTGAACGTCTTCTCCAACCTGCTCGTGGGGACTGCGGCGGCGGTGCTCTTCGGCCTCGCGGGCCAGGTCGGTCTCCCGGCACAGGCGATGTTCACGGCTCTTTTCGTCGGCTCCATCGCCACCGCTGCCGGTGACACAGTGGCCGGGGAGATCGGCATGACGACCAGCGCTCCGGTACTTATCACAACATTTGAGATCGTTCCCCGGGGGACCAATGGCGGAATCACGTGGGAAGGGGAGGTGGCCGCCTTAGTTGGCTCCCTGATTGTCGCCGGTGCTGCCTCGGCGATGGGTGTGATCACCCTCCCGATGGTGGCCGTCTGTTCGCTGGCCGGCTTTATCGGAACCAACGTTGACAGCCTGGTGGGGGCAACCCTGGAGAACGGGGGGTACATAGGGAATGCCGGCACCAACCTGATCGCAACACTCTGCGGCGGACTCGTTGCCCTGGTGTTCTTTCTGTAACCCGCACCATCACTTCCGGCAGTCCATCGTCCCAGGAGATCCCCGTTCCCTAGTACCGGTACCACCGCCCCTTGGTATCGTACTCACCCTGCGGGGGGGCTGTGGGCAAGGCACCCGCAATCTTCCGGAAGAAGCAGGCGCGGTACGCGACCACGAGGGTGCCGCAGCAGGTGAGGAGAACGAATGCGACGGCGGCCGAGACCCAGATCCCGTCGGTCCCGATAAGGGTGGCCAGGTCCCCGGGAGTAAGGGCCGCGATCTCGGTGGAATTCATCCGGGTCAGGGGCGTCAGCTCCTCTGCCAGGAGGATGCTCCAGAGGGCGGCGCCCAGAAAAAGGGCGCCGAAGAGGATTGCCAGGTTGACCACGTAGAAGAGCACGACCTTCAGGGAATGCTGGATCGTGAACTCCACGCTCCTCCTCACGGCATCCAGTGCCTTCCGGTCCTCCAGCACTGCAGCGGTATCGGAGAAATAGGTGAAGAAGGCAAAGGGGATCAGGACCCCGGGGATGACGAAGCCTGCCGCCGCCGCCGCCCCGCCGGAAAGCAGGCTCACCGGGATCATGACCAGGAAGATGGTAAGCACGGCAGCCGCGAGGACGACGGCCATGGGGAGCAGGACCCGGAAGTAGAAGCGCCGGCCGCAGGAGAGAAAGGCGCCGGGACTGCCTTCACCCCCGTGGATGACCCCCAGGGATCCGGCAACGAAGAAGGGGAGGATGGCCAGCTGGAGGATTGCGAGGCGTCCGGCCAGGAACGCCCCCCCCTCATACCCGAACAGGAGGAGGGGAACACCCAGGGAACCCATGGCAAGGCCGGTGATCCAGAGGACCGGCCTGGAGACGAGCAGGCCCAGGGCTTCCCGGAGCGATGCAAGGACCATAGGGTTACCGCACCCGGGGCATGGCCACGATCTCCCTCACCTGCAGATCAAAGAAGGAGGCCGTGTGGGCAGGCCGGATCACGCAGACGGTGTCGGCCCCGCTGATGGTGCCACCGCAGGCCACCACCTCCTCCGTTACGCTGACGGCACCCTGGTCGGCAGCGATGAGCACGCACTCCACGGCCACCTTCAGGCCCATGGCCACGACCCGCCGGAGGGCCTCGGCAATGGCCTCCGTCCGGGACCCGCCGCTGACCTTCTGCGAGCGGGAGAGGGCCCGTTCCAGGCCGGAGAGGGCATGGGTCCCGGTCACGATCCGGGCGCCCTTCTCCCGCAGGCGCTTTTCGGCATCGGGAGCGAACTCCCAGACCCCCGGCGACGAGAATCCCACGACGTGGGTCACCACCACCAGTTCAAGCCCGGTCCCTTCCATCGCATCCAGGAACCGGAGGGCCGTCGTGCCTGACGTGCTTGCAACGACGATGCGGCGCAGACCCAGCTCCCGGGCACGCCCGACTGCCATCCGGGCTGCATCCGCGGTGTTTTCCTCACCGGGACGCTGGAAATAGAAGATATCCTTCCTCGTGAACGCCATGATCACAATTTATTAAGTCCCTTCATTTAAATGGGAGTGGTATGATCACGCTTGCACTGGCCGGGAAACCCAACTGCGGGAAGTCCACCTTCTTCAAGGCGGCGACCCTGGCGAACGTGGAGATCGCCAACTATCCCTTCACCACCATCGATGCCAACCACGGGGTGGCCTACGTGCGTGCCCCCTGCGCCTGCCGGAGCCTGGGGATCACCTGCGCCGCCTGCGTGGACGGGGTCCGGTTCATCCCTGTGGGCCTGATCGACGTGGCGGGTCTCGTACCGGACGCCCACAAGGGGCGGGGTCTCGGGAATCAGTTCCTGGACCACCTGCGGGAGGCGGACGCCATCATCCACGTGGTGGATGCCAGCGGCGGTACCGATAGCGAGGGGAACCCCGTCGGGATAGGCAGCCATGATCCCCGGGAGGATATCCGGTTCCTGCCCCTGGAGATGACCATGTGGCTGTACGGGATCCTGCAGAAGCACTGGGCCAAGCTGCAGCGGCAGGCCCAGGCCAGATCCTTCTCCATGGATACCGCCCTCGCCGAGCTCCTGGCCGGCCTGGGCATCACCCGGGAGCACGTCCACCAGGTGGATCTGGAACTGGGGACCGATCTCCCCCGGGCCTCCGAGGAGGAGCTGATCCGGTTCTCTGGCCGGCTGCTGGCCCTGGCAAAGCCCCTCTATCCGGTGGGGAACAAGGCCGACGAGGCGCCGGCGGAGCGGTTGGGGGAACTCCGGGCCATGGGAGTGCCCCTGGCCTCCGCGGCGGGCGAACTGGCCCTGCGGAACGCCACCGCCCACGGGATCATCCGGTACGTGCCCGGCGATCCCTCCTTCACGGTCCTGAAACCCGAGTCCCTCAGCGGTGCCCAGAAGACCGGCCTCGCGAAGATCCAGGAGCTGATGGGGAAGTTCGGGGGCACCGGTGTCCCCCAGATGCTCAACCAGGTGGTCTTCAAGGGCCTGGACCAGATCGTGGTCTATCCCGTGGAGGATGAGCACAAGTACTCCGACAAGCAGGGCCGGGTCCTCCCCGACGCATTCCTGATGAAGAGGGGGTCCACACCGAAGGACCTGGCCTTCCGGGTCCACACCGAGATCGGCCAGGGATTCCTGTATGCCGTCGATGCCCGGAAGAAGATGCGGATCAAGGAGACCCAGCCCCTCCAGGACGGGGACATCATCAAGATCGTTTCCACGCGGAAATAGGGAGGAAAGGGGGATCCGGGTCTGCTGCGCGGCTGACCGTTCCAGCAACTATTTAACCCGCAGGGAAAAACTCCTGATCACGATGGCAGGCGAGATTTACCAGGCCCAGGTGATCCGCAACTTCTTTGAGACGATCACAGGGCCGGATCGGAACCTGACCCGCATCTACATGTGCGTGGTGAGCCTCGCCAAGCTGCGGCTGGAGCCGCCGGAGAAGATGGCGGCCCTCATGGAGCAGCTCCGGAAGAGCCGGGAGAAGCGGGAACTCTCGGTGGATCTCCTGGACTATGTCTGTTCCGCTGCCGTGGAGCTGGAGATGACCTCGGTCCAGACTGCCTTCGGGGTGACCGACATCCGGAAGGCCACCCAGGACTTCGACCGGGTCAGCATCGACTCCCTCTGACG
>JAJRDF010000011.1 GCA_028678555.1 Methanomicrobiales archaeon | reverse complement strand
TCCTTGCCATGCAGAAGGCCCTCGCCTCCCGCGAGGGGATCGGGATCGAACCTGCCTCCGCGGCATCGGTGGCCGGCGTCCGGAGGATGGTGGAGGAAGGGATCATTGACCGGGACGAGCGGGTGGTCTGCGTGGTCACCGGCCACCTGCTGAAGGATCCGGAGACCGTGGTGAAACAGTGCGCTCCCCCCGTCGAGATCGATGCGGACATGGCCTCGCTCTGCTCTGCGCTGCGCTTGTAATCCTGGCCCTCCCGGCCGCCGCCCTGGAGGCCACCTTCCGGGTGGATCCCTCCGGGGACGGCGCCAATGCCAGCATCCAGGTGGAGGAGAGCAAGGAATACTTTTTCTGGGACTTCGGCCCGCTGGGAGAGAGGATCCCGAAAACGGTGGAGAATGTCTCCCTGACCGGTGACTGCACCAACTGCAGCTTCACCTTCAAAGAGGATTACCACATCACCTTCCCGGAGGGCAACTACACGGTGCACTACGCATCAGGGCTCTCCGACAACCACCTGTCAGCCTCATTTCCCGAACCCTACAACGTCACGGTCTTCCTCCCCGCCGGCCTGGATATAAGGAATCCCCTGCTGGGGGGCATGAACCCGCCGGCGGATACCATCAATGAGGAGGACGGGGGAATCACCGCCGCCTGGAACCGGACCCGGGGCATTGACGTCAGGTTCTACGATGCGACCCAGGGGACCATGCTCCTCCTCTTCGGGACGATCTGGCTAGCGGCGGTGGTTGTAGCCCTGGTGCCCTACCTGATGGTCCACGGCAGGCGGCGTGACGCAAAATAAGTGAGGGCTCCTGCGAATTCCGGAAAACGGGTAGCGCCGGGATCCGGTGCGCCGGCCGGATCCCGCTACTGTTCCGGTTTCTTCAGTTTGATATCGATGCCGTACTTCTCGGCATTCCGGTCCGCGGAGGCCTGGATCTGTGCGATCTCCGCGTCTCTCCGGGCAGGCTTGAAGAGGTGCCGGAACCGCTTCTGGGTGGAGAGGTACTCCTCCACCGGTTTCCTCACCACCTTCTTCACCCGGGTGACCTTTCCGTCGGTCATTTCGTACATCACCCAGAGGCCCGTCTCCACAGCCAGCTTGCCGATCTTCATGGTCTGGCTGCCCTCGAATCCCCATCCCGTGCAGCAGGGAGCGTGCACCTGGACGTAGCAGGGCCCCTTCGTGTTCACCGCCTTCTCCACCTTCTGCATGAAATCCGCCGGGTAGGCGATGGACGCCGTGGCCACGTAGGGTGCCCCGTGGGCGGCGAGAATCTGGGGCATGTCTTTCTTCGGCAGCCGGTTGCCGGTGGAGCACCGCCCGGCCGGAGAGGTGGTCGTGGACGCGGCGAAGGGTGTGGCCCCCGACCGCTGGACGCCGGTATTCATGTAGGCCTCGTTGTCGTAGCAGATGTAGGTGAAGTCGTGCCCCCGCTCGAAGGCCCCGCTGATGCAGAGCATCCCGATGTCGAAGGTGGCACCGTCGCCACCGATGATTACCACCTTGTCGGACCGGCCCTGCCTCTTCAGGGACGCCTCCACGCCGGAGGCCACCGCCGCCGCGTTCTCAAAGAGTGAGTGAATCCAGGGGACCTTCCACGCCGTCTCCGGGTAGGGGGTGGAGAAGACCTCCATGCACCCGGTAGAAGAGACAACGATGGTATCCTTCCCTGCCCCTTTCATGATCAGGCGGGCCGCCATGGCAGGCCCACAGCCGCCGCAGGCCCGGTGCCCGCAGTCAAAGAGTTCCAGGCTCTTGTCGACCATTACCGAAGCACCTCCTGTCGCAGGCCATAGAACCGGTCGCCCTCGCCCTTCTCGGCCAGGGCGGCGATGGCCGCGATATCGCTCTTTCTCAGGTCCCTCCCGCCCAGGCCCACGATGTAGTCGTACACCGGTATCCCGGATCCATAGAGGGCATCCTTCACCTCCAGGCCGACGGCACCCTTGGAGCCCAGGGAGATGTTCTTGTCGAGCACCGCCACCCGCATCACTCCAGAGGGCCTTTGCGATCTCAGGGCCCGGGAAGGGCCGGTAGCACCGGATCTTGAGGAGTCCCACCTTCTTCCCCTGTGCCCGCATCTCGTCGATGGAATCCTTTACCGTGCCGCAGATGGATCCCATGGCCACGAAGGCCGTCTCCGCATCCTCCAGCCGGTATCCCTCCACCAGTGCCGAGTAGTCCCTGCCGAACTGTTTCCCGAACTCCTTCCCTGCCCGGGCAATCTTCTCCTTTGCACGCTCCATGGCCCGGTCCATCTCGTACCGGAACTCCATGTAGTAATCCGGCGAGGCAAACATGCCGAAAGAGATGGGATCCGCCGTGTCCAGCTTCTGGAAGGGTTTGAAGGCCGGCAGGTAGGCATCCGCCTGTTCCTGCGAGAGTGTCTCCACGGGCTCGTAGGTGTGGGAGAGGATGAACCCGTCGAAGCAGACCATGGCAGGGAGGAGGATGCTGTGGTCCTCGGCCACCCGGTACGCCACGTAGTGGAGGTCGGTGGCCTCCTGGTTGTCCTCGGCATAGAGCTGCATCCACCCCGCGTCCCGCAGGGAGATGGAGTCCTGCTGGTCATTCCAGATGGAGAGGGGTGCCGAGAGGGCCCGGTTCACAATGGTCATGACGATGGGGAGCCGCATCCCTGCCGCGTTAAAGCAGACCTCGAACATGAGGGCAAGGCCCTGGGAGGTGGTGGCCGAGTAGACCCGGGACCCTGCGGCGCTGGCACCGATGCAGGCCGAGAGGGCCGAGAACTCGCTCTCCACCGTGATGTACTCGGCGTCCAGCGTGCAGTTGGCCACCATATCGGCGAGGGCTTCCACGATGTGGGTCTGGGGGGTGATGGGGTAGGCCGAGACCACCTGGGGGCGGCAGAGCCGGACCGCGTCAGCCACCGCGAGGGAGCCTTCCATGAACTGCATCATGTCACTTCTCCTCCTGTTCCATCACGATGTCCTCGGCAGGGCACTCGTCAGAGCAGAGGCCGCACCCCTTGCAGAACTCGTAATCCGCCTCGAAGAACTCGTCTTCGCGCTGTTCGATGCAGCCCTCGGGGCAGACCAGGGAGCAGATGCCGCACTTCGTGCACTTGTCGTGCTTGAAGACCGGCCTGAAGACCCGCCAGGATCCCGTCCGGTTGGCACGGGACTTCCCCGGCCGGGCTGAGCAGCCCACGTTGAGCGCCATCTCTAGGCACCCCCCTTCACCCGGGCGTACGCACGCCGCGCCGCGTCGATGTTCTTATCCGCCAGTTCCTTCCCGAACCGGTGCCGGATCACCTTCTCCATTGCCTCCATGCTGATCTCCCCGCTCGCTGCTGCAAAGGCCCCCATCAGCGCCGTGTTGGTGATGGGGAGGCCGAGGGTTTCGAGCGCGATCTTCGTGGCATCGATGGTGACGAGCCGGACCCCCTCCGGTACCTCCCACCCGCCGCCCTTCTCGGTGTTCACAACGGCGATCCCGCCCTTCTTCAGGCCACCGAAGACGTTCACGTCCTTGATCAGCGTGCTGTCCTGGACGATGATGTAGTCGGGCTCGTAGATCTGGCTCCGGAGCCGGATCTTCTCATCCGCGAACCGGACAAAGGCCTGGACCGGGGCGCCCCGGCGCTCCACGCCGAACATGGGGAAGGCCTGGGCAAAGACCCCGTTCTCGAAGGCCGCAGAGGCGATCAGCTCAGCCGCGGTTACCGAGCCCTGGCCACCCCTCCCGTGGATACGAAGCTCTCTCAAGAAAATCCCGGATCATTTTACATGATTAATCATAGATAAATGCTGCCAAACGACGCAGATGACGAGGGAGAATTCATCGGCAAGAAGGAGACGGTTCTCCGTATTCGCTGATTACCAGTGAGACGCTCGCAGGGAGGCTCCGCCCCCGTCGCCCCAGTCGGAAGGATTCTTTGAATTCGAGAAGACGGGAATCAATATTCACTGATTACTGGTGAGACGCTCTCGGGGGCTCGCCGCCCCCGCCGCGTGGGCACCCCCCGCCGGTGTTCCGGCACAGGAGGATCATCCTGCCGCATCAACCGAAGAAACGACTATCCTCACGGGGAAGGGACCGGGAGGGGGCGTGCCCCCTCCCGCACCATGAGGGCGGAAACCTATGGTTCTGAGATCCAGGAAATCCTTGATCTACCCCACCGGCGCCAGGATCTCGGTGAGGATCTGATCCGGCGGCACCTCGCGGGGATCGTTCAGGTACATCTCGCGGACAGGGCCAGAAATCTGCAGCCCCCGTTCCCCAATCCAGGTAAAAAGCCGGAGATAGGTAGACTCACAAGCCTCATAGGGCCCGTGGTGGAGGATCCGCGCCATCTTCCCGCCAGGGAGCGTGTACGCCCGGATCTCCCCCGCCCCCTTCACCGTTCCCGCCACCGGCCAGGCCACCTCCACGTCCGCGGTCCCGGCCAGATTCGCGGCCCTGACCGCCTCGGAGGAGGTTTCATGGCAGACAAAGACCGGCGGGCCGGCGATGGCAACGCCGTTTTTCATGGCATGGGTGATGATCGTCATCAGGAGTTCGGGGATCATCGTATACCGCCCGCGCCGGCGCATCCCCAGCACCTGCTGCGCCGGTACGTTCACCAGGGTGATCTCGTCCATGACTGCACCTTCCGGAGGATTGAAACGGGAGGGCTTAAGCCCGCGGGTGCGCAGCCCGGAAGTGGCCGCGGCCCCGGCAAACGCAGTCTGCAATGATGAGGAAATGGTTGCCCGGGTTCTCCGACTGCCGGTGAGACGCTCTCGGGGGCTCCGCCCCCGCCGCGTGGGCACCCCCTGCCGGTTGATCAGGACTGAAGTGGCTTCGGGGAAATTACCGACGTGGCGGGACTATCCACATCGAGGGAGGGACCGGGAGGGGGCGAGCAGCCCCCTCCCGCACTATATGGTTGTAACCGCGAGAAACTCGGATCCGGAAAACCGAGGGGGGGGCCGCCCACGCGGCGGGGGGGACCGCAGTCCCCCCCCCGGAGCGTCTCACCAGACGTCAAATTCTGTAAATGCCGACTTGATGCTCTTCTGGGCATGGACGTGTGGACTCCTACACCCGGACCCGGATCCCCAGGATCTCCTTTTTCCCAGCTGAAACGTCCCGCGCGATCTTCCAGAGCCCGCGGGAGGCGCACCACTCGTCAAAGACGGTGACCGGTTCCCCCAGGAGGCGCTCCACCTCCGGGGCCACCTGCGGGCCCAGGGTACCGGCGAGGGCGGCCTTCGCCCCCGGGGCCAGCACCCGGAGCGCGGCGATCTCCATGGCGGCATGGAGGGCAAGGGCAGGGACCCGCTCCGGCTCGGGCAGGTGATACTCCACCCCCGCGTGCTGGAACGCGTCGTTCGCAGAGAGTTCGCCACGGTCAACCTTCCGGATGGCATCCACGTCCAGCGCGCCCTGCAGGAGGCCGGGGGCGAAGATGCAGGCATCGATGGCCCCCGTGATCCGCCCCCCGCTCACGAGAACCGTGACCGTATTGGAGGAGACGTCGGCCACCACGAAGTCGTCCCCCAGCGTCTGGTGCACCTCGTAGGCGATCCCCACCTTCTCCGGGCTCGCCTGGTGCGAGTAGACCCGGAACCTGGGATCGGTGGGGGAGGCCCGGTGGAGGCCGGGCACCGCGATGGCGGGGAGGCCGCTTCCAAGAACGGCGTCAAAGACCCGGGTCCCGCCGCCGATGTGCTTCCCTGCCCCTTCCCGGCTCACCAGGCCGCGGTTTGTGACGGCACGGATGGGCAGGATCTCCGAGAAATTGTCCCCCATGGAGTAGGTGACGGCTATCAGGCGGATGTGGTCCAGCGGGCAGAGGCGCGAGAGCATCCCCGCATCAAAGCCCCGGGCTTCCTCACGGCTGATCCGGAACGCTCCCTCCGGCGAGGCGAACCGGATCCCTGTGGTCCCGTGGTCGATCCCGATGAACATCGCAGTAATCCTATAGCATGGGAGGGATAATAGTTAATGATGTTCAGCGTGGTGACAGGCGGGGCAGGGTTCATCGGCTCCCATCTGGTGGACGCGCTGGTGGCCCGCGGGGACCGGGTGACGGTGATCGACAACCTGAGCGCCGGCACCCGGGAGAATCTCGCCCGGCACCTGGAGAACGGGGCGGTGACCGTTGTCACGGCCGACCTTCTGGGAGATGGGTGGGAGGACCATCTGGAGGGGGCGGAGATGGTCTTTCACCTGGCAGCGGATCCGGATGTGCGGCAGAGTGCCGTGACACCGGGGCAGCAGGTACAGCAGAATATCGTTGCCACCGAACGGGTGCTGGATGCAGTGCGGCACCACGGCGTCCGCAATATCGCGTTCACCTCCACCTCCACTGTGTACGGCGAGGCCTCGGTTATCCCGACGCCCGAGGAGTACACCCCCCTCGAGCCCATCTCTGTCTACGGGGCCACCAAGCTGGCCTGCGAGGCCCTCATCTCTGCCTACTCCCACTCCTACGGCATCCGGTCCACCTCCTTCCGGTTCGCGAACATCATCGGGCCCCGGAGCGGCCACGGGGTGATCCCGGACTTCGTCCGGAAGCTTCGGGAGAATCCCCGGGAGCTGGAGATCCTGGGCGACGGGTCCCAGACCAAGTCCTACCTGGAGGTGTCACAATGTGTCCAGGCCATGCTCTTTGCGGTGGACCATGCGCGGGACCCGGTGAATGTGTACAACATCGGTTCCGAGGACTGGATCGACGTCACCGCGATCGCCGACATCGTGGTCCGGGCCCTGGGGCTCTCCCGGGTGAAGTACCGCTACACCGGGGGGGAGCGGGGCTGGGTGGGCGACGTCCCGCGCATGCTCCTCTCCATTGACCGGCTGAAAGCCCTGGGATGGAAACCAGGCATAGGGTCACGGGAGAGCGTGGTCGCTGCCGCCCGCGCCATGGCATCGGGGGGATGATCCATGGACATTCCCCCGGCGGTCATCATCCTGCTCCTGGGGGCTATCCCCCTCTTCGAGGCCAGGTACGCGATACCCACCGCCCTCGTGGCCGGCTACCCGCCAACGGAGGCGTTCCTGCTGGGCCTTGCCGGCAACCTGCTCCCCATCGTGCCCCTCCTCCTGCTGCTGGGACCGGTCTCAGACCTCCTGATCCGGCACTCGGCACTCGCTGACCGGTTCTTCCGGTGGCTCTTTGAACGGACACGGACGAAACTCGCGGGGCAGGAGAAGGTCGGGGCCCTGGCCCTCTTTGCCTTCGTCGCGGTACCCCTGCCCATGACGGGAGCCTGGAGCGGGTGCGTTGTGGCATTTATCTTTGGCATCCCGTTCCGGTACGCCCTGCCTGCCATTGCCCTGGGCGCAGTGGTAGCCGCACTCGTGACCACCCTCCCCACCCTGGGGATCCTCTCCCTTTTCGGGTGAGCACCATGAAACGGCAGAAGATACTCGTGGTCCTGGGTGACGGGATGGCGGACGAACCGCTGGAGGAACTGGGGGGGAAGACCCCGCTGGAGTATGCCCGGACGCCCCACTTCGACCGGATCGCGGGGGAGGGGGCCTGCGGGCTCCTCCGGACCATTCCCCCCGGGTTCGAGGCAGGGAGCGACATCGCCAACCTCTCGATCCTGGGATACGACCCCGCCCGTTACTACACGGGCAGGGGACCGCTGGAAGCTGCATCCATCGGGGTTGAACTCGGCGCTGACAGCGTGGCCTACCGCTGCAACCTGGTCACCGTGACAGCCGGTGTGATGGAGGACTTCACCGCCGGCCACATCTCCAGCGACGAGGGGGCCCGGCTGATCCGATCCCTGGAGGGTTCGGTGGAGGGGGCCCGGTTCTACCCCGGCGTCAGCTACCGGAACCTGCTGGTGCTGGAGCGGGGGAAGGGGGCAGAGACGACCCCTCCCCACGATATCGCGGGACAGCCGATCGAGACCTACCTCCCCCTCGGGTGGGACGGGCCGATCCTTCGGAAGGCGATCCAACGGAGCCGGACGATCCTCGCAGACCATGAGGTGAACCGCGACCGGATCCGGCAGGGGAAGCGGCCGGCCACCCAGATCTGGCCCTGGAGCGGCGGGAGGAGGCCGGCCCTGCCCCCCTTCCGGGAACGCTACGGCCTCTCCGGCGGGATCATCGCGGCGGTGGACCTGTTAAACGGCATCGCACGGTACGCGGGGATGGAGGTGATCCGGGTGCCGGGGGCGACCGGTTACCTGGACACCGATTACCAGGCCAAGGCCCGGTACGCGGTGGAGGCCCTCAAACGGCTGGATTTCCTGTACCTCCATGTCGAGGCCCCGGACGAGGCCGGCCACATGGGGAGTGTCCCGGAGAAGGTCCGGGCCATCGAGCAGGTGGACGGGATGGTGGGGACGATTCTCGAGTCCTTTGACGGCAGGATCGCGGTGCTCCCGGACCACCCGACCCCCATCCGGATAAAGACCCACACGGCGGACCCGGTGCCATTTGCCGTGCGGGGCCTCCTGCAGGATGGGACGCGGCGGCTGACCGAACGGGAGGCAGCCCGGGGTGCCTACGGGGTGATGGACGGCGTGGACCTGGTCCCGCTCCTCACCGGCAGGGGGCGGGGGCAGAAGGGGTAACCGGACCCCCCTGCCACCGGTACGCACATCGCCATCATTATAGGCACCCGGGGAGACCCGTACATTTAGCCAGATCCCTGGATGGCAGGAACAGGGAGAGAGAGGGCAGCCATGAACCAACGCGAACTGGAGATCGTTCGGCAGTACCTATCCCCGTACCTCCCGCGCATCGGGCTGATCATCGTCCTCGCCTTCATCTGCACGCTCTTTGAAGCCATTAGCCTGGGGGCGCTGGTCCCCCTTCTCCAGATCATGGAGGACCAGGCCAATCCGGGCGGCACCCTCTGGGGAATGCTGGAATCCCTCTTCGGCACCGTGGGGATGGAGCTCACCTTTACCACGCTCCTCGCTCTCCTCACCTGTCTCTTCCTGATCGGGCAGGCCCTGCTGTATGTGAAGAAGGTGCTGCAGATCCGGCTCCGCCTGAAGTTTGCTGCAGAGATCAAGAACGAGCTGTACCGCCGGATCCTCGCTTCCGACATGGTCTTCCTCTATTCCCAGCGGGCAGGGAACTTCAACAATGTCCTCACCTTTGAGGTGGAGAGCGCGAGTTACGCCATCTTCGCCGCCGCCGAGCTCCTGACGGACATCCTCTTCATCGGGGTCTACGCGGTGATGCTCCTCTACATCTCGGTGGAGCTGACGGTCATCACCCTGGGGATCTCGCTGTTCACCTTCTATTTCCTGAACTCAGTGATCCGGAAGTCACAGACCTTCGGCCTGAAGATGGTGCAGGAGAATACCTTCCAGAACGAGTATCTCACCGAGCGGTTCAGCCTGCTGAAGCTCATCAAGGCCTCCTCCGCGGAGAACCTGGAACAGGGACGTTTCCAGCAGATCACCGCGTCCCTGCAGGCGACCTATGGCACGTACTGGATCCTGGGGGTTCTCGTGGAGGTCCTCTTTCAGTCCATGATCTTCATCATTGCCGTGCTCGTCCTCTTCTTCTCCATTGAGTACTTCAACATCCAGCTGGCTCTCCTCCTGGTCTTCCTCTTCATCCTGGTCCGGATCACGGCCCCCCTCCGGGACTTCAACACCCGTCGGCACGAACTCGCCCGGCAGATCCCGAGCTTCATGAAGATCCACCAGGTGATGGAGGAGGTGACCACCGGGAGCCGTGTCCGGGACGGGACCCGGGAGTTCACCGGTTTTGCCCGGGAGATCACCTTTGACCGGGTCTCCTTCTCCTACCTGCCGGGCACCCCGGTGGTCTCTGACCTCTCCCTCACCATCCCCAAGAATGAGATGGTGGCACTGGTGGGTGCCTCGGGGGGCGGGAAATCCACCGTCAGCGACCTCCTGATCCGGCTGCTGGACCCGGAAAGCGGATCGATCCGGGTGGATGGCACCGACCTCCGCGAGTTTACCCTCCGTTCCTGGCACGCCCGGCTCGGGGTGGTGAGCCAGGACATCTTCCTCTTCAACGATTCGGTGCTGCAGAACATCTGCTACGGGAGCGACCAGGTATCGCCGGACAGGGCCGTCGAGGCGGCCCGGGTAGCCAATGCCCATGACTTCATCATGGGACTGGAACACGGGTACGACACGGTCCTGGGCGAGAAGGGGGTGAAGATCTCCGGCGGACAGCGGCAGCGGATCGCCCTGGCCCGGGCTCTCTACAAGAACCCGGAGATCCTGCTCCTGGACGAGGCGACCAGCTCCCTGGACAGCGAGTCCGAGAAGATCATCCAGAACTCCATCGCCGGCCTCCGGAAGCGCTACACGATCGTGGTCATCGCCCACCGCCTCTCCACCATAGAGGGGGCAGACCGGATCTACGTCATCGAACAGGGGCGGATCGTGGAATCCGGCTCCCACCAGGAGCTCCTGGCAACGGGTTCCACCTACCCGGGGTACTACCAGATCCAGCGGGGCGGGAACGGGAACCAGGTTCTATGACGTGACGTCCTTCAATAATCCCGCGTAGAGCGAACCATAGAGGCGTAATGCTTTTTCATGGGTGAAGTGATCATAAAACCGGTTTTGTGCGTTCTTTCCGAGGGTTCGTCTGAGGGATTCATCAGACATCAGCCTCATCACTCCTTCGGCCAGCTCCCTGTGGTCTCCGGGAGTGGTTAACACCCCGGAATTCGCATCAATTTCCTCGGGGATACCGGCGAGATTACTCGCAATGATGGGTTTCCCGAGACTCATGGCCTCAAGAATCACATTCGGCAGATCTTCATCCCTTATTGAAGGCAGAAGAATACAATCCGATGCGTTCATCAGGTTGAAAATATGCTCCTCACGGCCAATGAATATCACATGGCCGGTGAGATGCATGTCCTGGACATCTTTCTTTAATTGTTGTTCCAGAGGACCTGTTCCCTCGATGATACAGAGAGGCAGGGCAAGTTCCGGATGTGTGTCTTTCATGTACTGCAGGGCTTTGAAGAGATGGATATGCCCTTTTCTCTCTTCCAGATTGGCGATCACGGTAAGAATGAAAGAGGGTTCAGCAAATCCCAGCCTTGATACCACCTGGGATCTCGTCTCGGTAACCGCAGGAGGGACGATCCCGTTGTGAATGAACATGATGTTATCGGAGGGGATATTCAGGATCTGGATCGCCATCTTCCTCGTGAAATCGGATCCTGTCACGAATTGTGAGACGAGATGGACCAGGACTCTGTCAAACGGATAATCAAGCCATCTTTCCGGGGGATGATATCCTACCGGAATATTATTGATGACATACACGATCCTGCGAATACCCGCCAGTCTTGCGGCGAAAACGGCTGAAATGGTTGAATAGGCACCAGGATAACCGCCGTTGTTGATATGGACCAGATCGATCTCTGACCGGGAAAAATGGGAATAGAGAAGAACGGTATTGATGACCATGAATGCATATTTTACCAACAACAGGTTGACCAGGATTTTCATCGGTTTTCTCACATGGGGAGAACATGTTTTATCTATATAATTATATAAATCATAATGATCAAATAAACGAACCGGAGAATACTTCCCGGAATCCTTTACCCTCTTCGAGAGGCCCTCCCGGTAGGGAATCGTATCGCGGTACGAGAACCCGATGTCAAAGGATGTCTGAAATTGTATATCATTCAAGAAGAGGGTCAGCATGTTTTCGCATCCTGCGAAAAACGGACAATCCGAATAATAATGGATTCTCGGTTTCATCGATTCAGCTCTTCGTGATGGAGTGAATCGTTTTCGTTAATCCCGCATGGAGAGACACCCGCGGTTTCCAGTGTAACACTGTGACGGCCTTCCCGATATCAACACAATACTTCATGATCTCATTATCCCGGTAAGGAACCTGACCTGAGTGAATAAGGTTCTTCTTTTTCATGAGTTTTTCAACCAGGTATGCGATATCGATAATTTTAACCGGCATCCCGCTGCCGATATTGATGATGTGTCCACGGGACCCGGGATACCGGGGAACACGAAGGATGGCATCGATGAGATCATCGATATAGAGGAAATCCCGCGTCTGCTCTCCCGTGGTCATCCTGAAGGCCCGGTTCCGATGAAGGGAGCTGATCAGGGAGGGCAGGAACATATCATTCTCCTGTCCGGGTCCATACGCCAGAGTCGGACGAAGGACCGTGATGGGAAGCTGGTAAAGACTGTTGAAGAGAAGTGCCATATGGGAGATGCAGGTTTTTGAAAAGGAATAAGGGCTCACAGGCGATTCGCGCATCGTTTCAAGATACGGGCATGGATTATTTCCGTACTCCTCTGCAGTTCCCAGCACAACCATTGATTCAAGATGTTCTTTGTCCAGTGCTTCGGAAAAGATATTGAGACTGCCCATGACATTCGTGTTGAGTCCTTCAGAGAATCCCAGGAGATTCGTGTTTCTTTCCTTGTACCCTGCGAGATGAACGATGATCTCAGGATCGCATTGGGTCAGACAGGAGTGAAGGTCCCTGCGGTTGCCGATATCGCATGCGAACTGACGGATGGGAAGATCAACAGCCTCAATAGGGATCTTATTCCGCTGGATGACTGCGAGGGAAGTGGTATATTTCTTGAATTCCTTCAGGAGATGCTGCCCGATAAATCCGCTCGCCCCTGTGATTAAAATGGACCTGTCCCTGAAGAATTCACCCTCTGATTTCATCCTTAGGTTGTATAGGAGGTCTTGATATTATATACTCTATCAGAAGCGGCATCCGGAAGAATGGATGACATCGCATCGCCAGATTATTTCAGGATTTCAAGATGGAACGTGAGGGTATCCAGGGGAAAGATATGACCGAGATGCGCATCGTACCAGTTCGGGAATCGGTTCGCGATTCTTGCGAAAATACCAGAAGTAATTTTTGTGATTCCTGAATGACGGATGTTTTCATTAAACACAATGTGATTGATACGGGTCCTGATCTTTGAATATGAATACAGATCATGATGAATGTGGTTGACATCAAAATACGAGAATGACTCGCTGGTGAAAAAATGCTTATGGGTCGGGTCAATAAATGCCCACTTTGACCGGAAATAGGGGACAGTAATGATCAGCTGACCATGGGGTTTGGAAATCCGATGGAGTTCCTCTACCACCTTTACCACGTCATCGAGGTGCTCGATGACATTGTCTGCAATGATGATATCGAAGAATGAGGTGTCAAACGGGTACGGGAATTTATTCAGGTCATGGATGACATCCGCCTGGGTATCCGGATTGAAATCGATTCCAATGGCTCCAGGCTTTTTCCTGTTGCCGCACCCTACGTCAAGAACGACTGGCATAAAAATCAGGCATGGTCTGGATCGGGGTCCCGGATATCATATGGGGTGGGGCAGCAGGGGGATATGTGAATAGCATTCACTATGTCATCTCTTTAATATTCGCCCCGCTGATGGAGAAAAGAATCCATGCCGGGTGTGAATAGGGAGATCCTGACGCGGGATGAGAGTGATATCAGGGATTTCCCCCCATGTACCTTTCCACCTTTTTCTTCCCCCCCACGATGAGGGCAAAGAGTTTCTCACGCAAGGGAACGTCACGGACTGACCTCCACTCTCCCCGTCGTGAAATGAGGGAATCAAAGGAATAATCTCCCTTCATTCCCACCCCGACAACGGTGTGCGGATTCTCTTCTTTTCCATTCCAGTCTACATAGGAGGATGGAAATTGTGAAAGGAGGCTTTTAAAGAGTTCACTTAATGCCTTGCGGGGATATTCAACATGCTCCAGGGTATCGCATGAAATTGCGGTACCTACCGATTCGGAAGGGAGATCAATATGGTGTAAATTCAAAACCACATCCACACCAGGTCCCGGTGCCATATCTGCTCCAAGATATTTCCTGCCGGGGAAGTACGGGCGCAGGTCTGCAAACCCCTCCTGCCCGGGCACCTGCAGGGATCCAAATTCATAGATGGGATCTTCCAGAGGTAATTCCTCAGCACAAATGTGAACAAATTTTTTGATGGACGGCCGCATGTTTCCCCTCACTGCCTGGTGTATTTGTCATTCACGGTGGATTCCATGCCGGACTGTATCCTGTCCAGGCTCTTTGTCATTTGTCCGAAACTGCTTCCAGTAATGACGAACCCGGTGAATCATGTACCATCCTTGCAAGAAGGGAAACGGCTCTCCTGGCACTCATTCCATCGGCCTCGTAAAGACCATACGCTCTGATGAATTCCTGAGAATATTCAGGAGGCGGTCCTGTTCTCGCCCTTCCCTCGAGGTACCCTGTTACATTCCCAATAAAGTCACCAGGATCATGGGAGACGATAACCCTTTTCTGGAGTAATGCCAGGGCGGACTGATCCAGCCTGTACAGACCGGAGTAGAGGAAAATTGGTTTTGCGGTGAGCATTGCCTGGAGGATACCTGTCGACACCAGATCAAAGAGAATGAGGGACGATCGTGGCAGGAGATCTTCCAGGCTTGACTCGTGGGTAATGCACCGGACATTCGTTCTCCCTGAATCAAGAATGTACGATCCGATTGGTTCCCGTGAACGGTGGGTCGGATGTAACTTGATAATAAATTCCCGTTCGGGAAACTGCCCGGCCAGGTCAATTACCTTTCTCTGGAATTCCCAGAGACGTTCATCCCTTCCTATCGGGTGAAAGGGCTGGGATATCTGGAAGATATTGTGAAGGTAAAGGGTGGTTACATAGAGCACCGGTCCATCATTTCCCCTCTGTCTGGTTCCCGACAACCGTGCTCTCATCCAGTCCAGCGAACTGGAGCCTACCGCGACGACGGGAGGTCTGTCTTTCCAGCCGAGCCATTCCATAGCCTCCCGGTACTTCTCCTCCGCGTTCGTGCCGAAGGCGAGATGGAGATCGGTATTGATACATTCGATACAGGGCATCATGGGATGGAAGGCATATCCAGACCCTCCGTGCTGCCAGGAGATAACGGGAATGCCTTCATCCCGGGCAGCCTGGACTGCCGCATGGCCGGCAGCCCTGTCCCGGACCGACGTGAGGAGCGCACGAATCCCTTTTTCCGCGATCATGCTCCGGGTAGAGCGATACGATTCCACGGATTCGACAGCAGCATCAGAGATGATGGTACTGATCCGCTCCGAAAGGAACCGGGAGGTATCGATGGAAAGAAATTGTTTCAGTTCCTGTAAGCGGGGATGCGTATCAAGGATATCCCGGACAGTCTGTGTGAAGGGGGATGAGGGGGGAGGAGCTCCGGCCATCTCACCCGTCATCCTGTGGATGGGTCGCCATCCCTCCCGGTATAAGTCAGCGAGGGCATCATCCCAGTTGTACCCACTCCCATGGATGAGCACGGGTCCCCCTGATGCCCTGAAGAGGCCCCGCACATAGGCCGTCGATCCGGAGAACATGTTCCGGCGCTTCAACAGAATGCCGGCATTGACCAGGGAATCCCGCGAGTGGATCCACCGGTGCATCGGTTCCCCCGGATGGTGATAACCCGCCGCTGAAGGGGAATTCGGTGCCGGTGTTGTTTCCCGTTCGAGGAATGTGACAGGTACTTTCCACCCTTCCATGGATAGGATCGTGCTGTACACAGATTCCTCGTTGCTGAAGGCATATCGCCTCGTTTCATTCTCGGGGATGCGTTTGACCGGAATGGAGATTGCATCCGGTTGTTCTTCATGAATAATCCGCTGGATGATCGCAATTGACGTATACAGCACATCGAGGAGTATCTTCAGCTGGAACAGAGAATAGCGTGCAGGTTCCAGGGAAGGAATTCCATGCAGCTTCCTGAGCTCGGGATCAAGTACCTGAGAGAGATTTTCCAGTCGTCTGAAATTGTCAAGGCCGGTGTGATAGATGTCCTCACCCCCGCCGTAGGATAGCAGACTTTTCTGCGGTATGTTCCTGCGATGGAGAAAATAGGATGCAGAGGGCGAGAGGGGGATGAGGATGGTATCACTGCCATACTCAGGCATCCCTGAGAGAACCAACGGAGCGTGAGCAGGATCTTCGAGAAATATGATGGACCGGATGTACTCACCCCCCGGTTAGCTCAACGTAAGATGCGGAAGCCCATAAACCCCATGCTCATTCAGACGGGCAGGATAAGGATATTCGCAGGAGGAGAACGTGGAATACACTTCCCACGGCCTCCTGGCGATCGGAGCGGGATTCATGGGCTCTTTGCATGAAACCAACCTTGCCTCCTTCGGATTCCCTACCCTGATCCCTGAACGTACCCGGAAGGGCTTCTCTCCTGGATGAATTGCATATCCTTTGAAACATTCCCATATCACCCGGAAACCCTCTTCCACCGTGAGCGATACGTTAAATTCAGCGAAGGAGCCACTAGGTACAGGGCTCGCGGTGGATAGGAATGGGTTCTGACTGGGAATCGCTAACGGTGCTTATCACCGGCGGAACGGGCTCCTTCGGGAAGAAATGTACCGAGGTCATGCTCCGCCGGTATCAACCGAAGAAACTGATCATCTTCAGCCGTGACGAGCTGAAGCAGCATGAGATGCGTAATGTCTATCCCGATACTCCCGGGGCCTCCATCCGCTACTTCATCGGTGATGTGAGAGACAGGGACCGGCTCTACCGGGCCATGCATGATGTGGATATCGTGATCCACGCCGCTGCCCTGAAACAGGTCCCCGCCTGCGAATACAACCCCTTTGAAGCCATCATGACGAACATCATCGGGGCCAAGAATATCATCGATGCTGCCATTGACAATGGAGTAAGGAAGGTCATGGCCCTGTCCACCGATAAAGCGGTGAACCCGATCAACCTTTATGGGGCCACGAAGCTCTGTGCCGAGAAGCTCTTTGTGAACGGGAATACCTACTCGGGAGGGAGCGGGCCGTTGTTCTCCTGCACCCGGTACGGGAACGTCGTGGGGAGCCGGGGGAGCGTGATACCTGTCTTCCAGGAACAGAAAAAGAGTGGCACCCTCACCATCACCGATCCGCGGATGACCCGCTTCTGGATCACCATTGACCAGGGGGTGAACTTCGTGATCCGGAGCATCGAAGAGATGCATGGCGGTGAGGTCTTTGTCCCCAAGATCCCGAGCATGAATATCATGGACCTCGCGAAGGCGATTGCTCCGAAGAGCAAGATCGACTATATCGGCGCGAGACCCGGGGAGAAGATCCACGAAGTGCTCATCTCCGGGGACGAAGCTCCTCAGACCGTCGATGATGGGGACCGGTATGTCATCCTCCCTTCAGGCCCCTGGTTCCAGAATAAGCACTGGACCCATGCAACTGCGGTGCCGGAGGGATTCAGTTATACGAGCGACCGCAACCCGCAATGGCTCACCCTCGATCAGATCCGCCAGTTCATCGCAGACCTGCAATGACCGGCAAGCGATCCGATCTTGCACTGCAGGGCGGAACTCCAGTACGCAGGACCCTCCTCCCCTACGGGCGACAATCGATCAATGAAGAGGATATCCAGGCTGTCGCAGATGTCCTCCGGTCTGACTGGCTGACCACCGGTCCTGCGGTTGCTGAGTTCGAGGAGTCCTTTGCACAACTCACTGGCGCGGGAGAAGCAGTTGCGGTCAGCAGTGGAACTGCGGCGCTTCACGCGGCGATACATGCCCTTGGTATCGGTCCCGGGGACGAGGTGATCGTGCCGGCGATGACCTTTGCCGCGACCGCGAACTGTGTGGTGTACGAAGGGGGCACCCCGGTCTTTGCTGATGTGGATCCCGATACGCTTCTCATCCATCCCGATTCGGCCCGCAGGAGTATTACCCCGAGAACCCGGGCTCTCATCGCGGTGGATTATGCCGGCCAGCCCTGTGACTACGACGAGCTTTATGGGATCGCAGCTGAGCACGGACTACCCATCGTGGACGATGCATGCCACGCGCTCGGTGGAGCATACCGCGGGAGACCCGTGGGCTCCCTCGCAGACCTGAACACTTTCAGCCTGCATCCGGTCAAGCACATCACCTCGGGAGAAGGGGGTGTCATCACCACTGACAATCCCGACTTCGCGGCATGTATGCGGATCTTCCGGAACCACGGTCTCTCCTCGGATCACCGGCAGAGGGAAGAGAGGGGATCATGGGTCTATGAGATGGTGGACCTCGGATATAATTACCGGTTGACCGATTTCCAGTGTGCTCTCGGGAGGAGCCAGCTCGCCAGACTGGGGGATTTCATCGCACGCCGCCGGGAGATCGCGCGCAGGTACGACGATGCTCTGAAGGAACTCCCCGGGATCATCCCGCTGCGGACCGGGCCGGGAGTCGCGCATGCCTATCACCTCTACGTCATCCGGATCGACCCTGAGCGGTTCGGAGCCGACCGGGCAACCGTCTATCGGGCGCTCCGGGCTGAGGGAATCGGCGTGAATGTGCACTATATCCCGGTCCATCTCCACCCCTACTACCGGGACCGTTTCGGCACGGGGCCGGGCATGTGCCCCGTTGCAGAGGATGCCTACGGGCGGATCCTCTCCCTTCCGATGTATCCGGGGATGACCGACGGAGATGTAGAGGATGTGATCCGGGCAGTCACGAAAGTCGCCCGGGCATTTTCATGAGCGGTATCATGGCGATCGTCCAGGCAAGGATGGGAAGTACCCGGCTTCCCGGGAAGGTGCTCATGGAAATCGGGGGGAAACCGATGCTTGCCCGGGTGATGGAGAGGGCAGGGCAGGCAAGGAAACTCGATGGGATCGTCGTTGCCACCACGGGAAACGATGAGGATGACCGGATTGTCTCCCTCTGCAGGGACCGCGGCTGGGAATGCTTCCGGGGGAGCGAGGCAGATGTCCTGGATCGGTACTACCGGGCTGCCGTGGAGTACCGGGCAGAGCATGTGGTGCGGATCACCTCAGACTGCCCCCTCATCGATCCAGGTCTCGTGGACCGGGTGGTGGGGGAGTTCCTGGCCGGCCAGCCGGGACTCGACTATGCCAGTAATTTCCTCCCCCGCCGGACTTTCCCCCGGGGGCTGGATACGGAAATCATGACCTTCAGGGCCCTGGAACGGTCCTGGCGCGAGGACACAAACCCTGCCCACCGGGAGCACGTCACCCAGTACATCCTCCGGCACCCTGAACTCTTCCGTACCCACGGAGTGATCCATGGAACCGATCTCTCCCACCACCGCTGGACCGTGGATACGATCGAAGACCTGGACCTTGTCCGTGCCGTGTTTTCCCATTTCCGCGACCTTCCGTTCACATGGCTGGAGGTCCTCCGTTTCCTGGAGTCCCACCCGGAGCTTGCGGAGATCAACCGGCATATCCGGCAGAAGACCCTATGAGCGCTGAACCGGGCCCCCGGCTCCTCGTCCGCACTGACTGGGGCAGCCGTATCGGTACCGGGCATGTCATGCGGTGCCTTGCCCTCGCCCAGGCGTGGATCGCACGGGGAGGAGAAGTCTCTTTTCTGACGGCGACCCCATCGGAGGAGATGAGGCTTCGGATCCTCGGGGAAGGGGCATCCTGTGCCCGCATTTCCGGGAGGCCCGGCAGCCCTGATGACGCGCGGGAGACCGTGACGGTTTCCCGGCAGAACCGCACCGACTGGATCGTGGTGGACGGGTACCATTTCCGCGAAGAGTACCAGCACGCCCTGAAGACCGGCCATGGGAAAAGCCTCCTGATCGATGATTACGGCCACGCCGGGCACTATTCCACCGACCTTGTCCTCAACCAGAATCTCTATGCCAGCACCGGACTCTATGCGTCGCGGGACCCGGATACCGAACTCCTGCTGGGACCCCGGTATGTGCTCCTCCGGAAGGAGTTCCTCCCCTGGAAGGAGTGGACACGAACGATTCCCCGGATCGCGAAGAACATCCTTGTGTCACTCGGTGGCGGGGACCAGGGTGACGCCACTGCCCTTGTTCTGAGGGCACTTCAGGAGATCCCCCGGCATGACCTGGAAATCCGTGCCATCATCGGACCGTCCGGTACGCACGGGGAAATGATCCGCGGGCTGGCGAAGGAGAATGGCCATCCCGTTGAGGTGCTCAGCGATGTGACGGATATGCCCGGCCTGATGGCATGGGCGGATCTTGCGATCTCAGGGGGGGGGAGTTCCTGCTATGAGATCGCGTTCATGGGGCTCCCGGGGTGCATCGTGATCACGGCAGAGAACCAGGTACCCCTGGCCACGTCACTCGCAGACCTGGGTATTTCCGTGAACGCGGGGTGGTATCACTCCTGCACCTCATCCTCCCTGGCAGGACAAATTCTTAATTTAATGGAGCATCAACGCTATCGCAGGGAAATGAGTACCCGCCAGAGGAGGCTCCTGGACGGGATGGGAGCATCGAGAGTCGCCGGCCTGATGATGGGTGGGGGAGAGGAGAAATCCCTGCCTCAGACCGGGGATGAGGGGTAAAGGACAGACGATGCAGGTCGTATTTACCGGGGAAAAACAGGCAGGATTTATCGGGCTTCTGACCCTGCTCTCGCAGAGACATGAGATTCTTGGTGTGGCCACCCGGGATCCCTACATCAGGGAGTTTTCAGGGGAGACCGGTCTGAGGTGTTCTGCTTCCATCCACGAGGCCCTCGATACCCTCCCGGCATGCGATCTCCTGGTATCGGTTCACGGAAGGGAGATGGTCACCGGGGAGGAGTTACAGAGGCCCCGCCTCGGGGGAATCAATGTCCATCCCTGCCTGTACCGGTACAAGGGTGCGAGGCCGGTCGCCCGGCTCATCGCCGATGGCGAAACGAGGGCAAGTGTCGGGTGCCATGTGATGACGGCGGTTCTTGACGCCGGACCGGTGCTCTCCGAGGTGTTCATCGAGATCCCTGATGTGAGCAAAAGGAGCGAGGCGGAAGTGTATAATATTCTCTATCCGCTGTATCCCCGGGTTCTCATAGAGAGTATCAGGATCATGCAGCAGAAGGGCAGGTGAAGGATGATCGTCGGAAACGGGGAGAAGGGAAAGGGAGAGACCTTTCTCCACGGCAACCAGGGCATTCCCATCAGGGAGCGTGGGAGGTGACACCAACCACCGGTTCCCGGAGTATCTCCCTCGGGAAAAGAGCCATCGGCAACGGCCACCCGGTCTTCATCGTCGCAGAGATCTCGGGAAACCACCACCAGGAGCTGGAGGAGGCGAAGGCCCTGATACGGGCAGCAAAGGAGGCCGGGGCAGATGCAGTGAAACTCCAGACCTACACCCCCGATACCCTCACCATTGACAGCGATCTGCCCTGGTTCAGGGTGGGGAAGGGAACCCTGTGGGAGGGCCGGTGCCTGTACGATCTCTACAAGGAAGCCTTTACCCCCTGGGAATGGCAGCCCATGCTGAAGGAGAACGCGGAGAAGGCAGGTCTTATCCTGTTCTCAACGCCCTTTGACTCCACGTCGGTTGACTTTCTTGAGAGGATGGATACCCCTGCCTACAAGATCGCCTCCTTCGAGCTCGTGGATCTCCCGCTCGTCCGCAGGGTGGGGGAGACGGGAAAGCCGGTCATCCTTTCCACGGGGATGGCATCCCTCCAGGAGATTACCGAGGCAGTGCAGACCCTCCGCCAGGCGGGAAACGACAGGATTGCCCTCCTCAAGTGTACCAGCGCCTACCCGGCCGATCCGGCTGAGATGAACCTCAGGACCATCCCCCACCTGGCGGCCACCTTCGGGGTTCCGGTCGGGCTCTCGGATCACTCCCTGGGTCTTGCGGCTCCCGTGGCGGCGGTGGCACTCGGGGCCTGCATCATCGAGAAACATCTGACCCTGTCAAGGGATGAGCCCGGACCCGATTCCGGATTTTCCCTCGAGCCGGAAGAATTCAGGACCATGGTGGAGGTTGTCCGGGAAACTGAGAAGGCGCTGGGAGACATCTCCTATCAACCGACCTCCCGGGAGGCGGCGAGTATCTGCTTCCGGCGGTCCCTGTTTGTTGTCCAGGATATTGGCAAGGGTGAGGTCTTCACTGAAGAGAATGTCCGTTCCATACGTCCGGGCTACGGGCTCTCCCCAAAGTTCATCGGCGACGTTCTCGGAAAGCGAGCGGCAAGGGGAATTCCAAGGGGAACTCCCCTCACCCGGGATCTCATCGCCTGATTGACGGGAGAATTCCTGCTCTGTCGGTTCCTCATGGGTGGACTGAGACATCCAGTGATGCCATACTTCACTCATGCCGGGCCTCACGTCCAGGAGAGGAGATACCCGGGGATCATGCATAGTCCCCCGGGCAGAGGTGAAGAGAGAGAAATGATGGCGGAAAGTTATCAATTCCCGGCACCAACAGAGCTGTAGAGCATGCCCGGTATGAACCTCTGCATCATCGGGGACGGCCGGTCCATCCACACCCAGCGGTGGGCGGAATATTTCGGCCGGGACCACCGGGTCCACCTGATCACCTACGATCCGATGGATAGGGCGATCCCGGGCGTCACCGAGCACGTGGTCCCCTCCCTCACCGGGAACCTCTGGCTCTCCTTCTGGCCCCGGCACGAACGGATCCGGCGCCTGATCCGGGAGATCGACCCGGATCTGGTCCATGCACACTTTATCACCAAGTACGGATTCCACCTGCCCCACGACGGGAGGAGGCCCACCCTCGTCACCGCGTGGGGGGATGATATCCTGATCCTGCCCCCGAAGAGCCGGCTCATCAGGCACTTCACCCGGAAGGTGCTGGAACGGGTGGACCGGGTCCATGCCGTGTCGGAGCACCTCCGGGAGCGTATCATCG